>JBEKQP010000126.1:0-12430 GCA_049519595.1 Candidatus Korobacteraceae bacterium
AGGCCAGCGCCTCCGCCTTCGGCAAGCGGCACACACGATGCATTGGTATGGCAATTCGCCCAGTCCCCAAGGCGACGGCAGTTCACCGAGAACTGCGCCTCCAGTTACGCCGCCGATGGCAGGTGCTACGCTCCGGGGCTGGCTCGCGGAGAGGATTCTTTTGTTGACCTCAACACCTCAACCTCGCCGGACCCGTCGAATGGGAAATAGCATGGTGTCTCAGAATTTCGCCATGTGAATTTCAGGATGTCATTCTGGGCGAGCGCAACAAACGAAGAGGCCCAGTACGGCGTGAAACCGGAGCGCGTCCGAAGCATTTCATCGAAAAGCCCAGAACGGCGCGAAATAGGGCAATCTCGTGGGATGCTTCGCTTCTCCACCCCATCAACCGCAACTGCGCGGTTGCCGGGGACCCCGGCTTCGCTCAGCATGACGAACCTGGAGGTTTCATGCTGAGCGATCACAAGGAGTGAACTAAGAACCACTACAGGTGCGCGGCCAGAATCGTGGCCAGTTTTTCCGGTTCGGCGAGAAAAGCATCGTGTCCGTGCGAGGACGCTATTTCGCGATACTCGCATTTCACGCCCGCGGCGGTGAATTGCTCGCCCAGCACACGCACGTCGGCAGCCGGGAAAAGCCAATCGGAGGATATTCCTACCAGGGTAACGTGCGCCCGAATGCGTCCATAAGCGGCCTGCGGCGAACCATGAGACCGTACCGGGTCGAAGCTGTCCATGGTCTTGCTGATAGCCAGGTACGAATTGGCATCGAAGCGCTGGACAAATTTTTCTCCCTGGTGATCGAGGTATCCAGCGACGTCGAAGCGACCGTCAGGGTGAGTCCATGGGTCTTCTCCGTTGCGGTTGGGATTACGTCCGAAGCGGCTGGTAAACAATTCGGCGGACTTGTAGGAGCACATTGCGATCTCGCGCGCCAGGGCAAGCCCTTGGGCTGGGACATCGTGCGGCGGATAGTCGCCGTTTTGCCACCGCGGATCGAGGCGAATCATGTGCCGTTGGAGATGATTCAGCGCCAAGCCCATTGAGCCCAAGGGAGCGGCGCCGATGGCGACACAATGCTCGACAAAATGCGGGTAATCGATGGCCCACTGCAGCGCTTGCATGCCGCCGATGGAGCCGCCGATGACGAGCTTTACCCGCTCGATTCCCAAAAACTCCAGCAAATTGTGCTGCGCCCGAACGATATCGCCGACCGTAACCAGCGGAAAATTTGCGCCATAGGGCCGGCCAGTTTCGGGATCAATGGCGGAGGGCCCGGTCGAACCATAACAGGAGCCCAGAATGTTGCTGCCGATAACGCAGTAGCGGTCGTTGCCGAAGAGCCTTTCATCATCGAACAGCTCCGGCCACCAGGAGGCCACCTCGGCGGAACCTGAAAGCGCATGGCAGACGAGTACAACGTTGTCACCCGCGGCATTCGGCTCGCCGTACATGGCGTAACGGATGTTCACGGGGCGCAGTACTCGTCCGCACTCCAGGGCAAAGCCCTGCTTTTCGGCAAAGCAGTGCTGGCCCTGGACCATATGCAAAGTCTCCGCACTCATTTCGCGCTCTTTCCTCCAGCGACGGATAGATCGGCATCCTGCTCACGTGAGAGGCCGGTAGCCGTCTTGAGCGCCTGATTCAGATCGTCGATCAGGTCGCGCACATCCTCGGTGCCAACCGAAAGACGCACCAACTCAGGAGTGACGCCGGTATCGACCTGCTCGCTCTCGCTCAGTTGCGCGTGAGTTGTGGAAGCGGGATGAATCACCAGAGACTTCGAGTCTCCGAGATTTGCCAGCAGGCTGAATAGTGAAAGTGAATTGATTAGCGTGCGACCCGCTTCGTAGCCACCCTTGATTCCGAATGTTACCAAGGCCCCGCTGCCATCGGGAAGATACTTTTGCGCGCGCGCGTAGTACTTGCTGCTGGGCAGACCGGGATAGTTGACCCACTCGACGCCGGGATGCGTTCCCAGGTACTTCGCCAGCGCCAGCGAGTTCTCCGAATGCCGCTGCATGCGCAGATGCAAAGTCTCGGCACCCTGCAGGAACAGGAACGAGTTGAATGGAGACAGGCATGCTCCGGTGTCTCGCAAGCCCTGCACACGCGCCTTGATGATGAAGGCCAGTGGTCCAAAGGCTTCGGTATAGATAACGCCGTGATACGAGGGGTCGGGATTGACGAAGTCCGGGAAGCGTCCCGAAGCCTTCCAATCGAAGTTGCCGCTATCGACGATGATGCCGCCGATGGAAGTCCCATGACCGCCGATGAACTTGGTCGCCGAGTTGACGACGATGTCCGCACCCCACTCGATAGGACGGCAGAGAGCGGGCGAAGCCGAGGTATTGTCGATGACCAGCGGCAGTTTGTTCTCGTGCGCGATGCGGGCCAGCGCTTCGATATCGACGATGTCGAGTTTGGGATTGCCGAGCGTCTCGGTGTAAACCGCCTTGGTTTTATTGTTGATCGCCTTTCGGATGCCGTCAAAATCGTCGGCATCGACAAAGCGGACAGTAATACCCATCTTCGGCAGCGTGTAATGGAAAAGGTTGTAGGTGCCTCCGTAGAGCGAGGTGGTGGAAACAATTTCGTCGCCGGCGCTGGCCAGCGTGGTGATGATGAGCGTCTCGGCAGCCTGTCCGGAGGCGGTTGCCAGGCCCGCGATGCCGCCTTCCAGGGCCGCGATGCGCTGCTCAAAGACGTCGGTCGTGGGGTTCATGATGCGGGTGTAGATGTTGCCGAACTCCTTGAGTCCGAAGAGTCGGGCCGCGTGTCCGGCATCGTCAAAGACATAGGATGTGGTCTGGTAAATAGGCACCGCACGGGCCTTGGTGGTGGGATCGACTTGCTGGCCAGCGTGAATGGCCAGGGTTGCAAAGTGCTGCTTCTTCTCGGGGTTGTTGTTTCCGTTTCCTGACATCGCTGCTACCTGTTCCTTTTCTAAAGTTCTTGACCTTTTCTAGAATTCTTGACGTTGGCGAACAAAACTTCCATTTGCAAGCTCTTGATTGGTGACCAAAACGAAACGACCCGCGATCGCGATGACCGTGGGTCGTTTGAAATCCTAAAGTTTCCTGCTCGAAGCTGCTTAGTCAGCCGCCCACGGTCGCGCACGGAAACCGATGTGCATGCACATGGCCATGGTTTGCGCGGTATGGGTCTGAGCCAACATCCAAAATAGTATGCGGGATAGTGGGCAATTTTGTCAAAAAGAAAAGCAGCGCTGCTGACGAGAGCTACGGACAGGCCTACATCACGATAGCGAAAGGCTTGGCCGTAACGAATTGACAGAAGCCACAGGTGGCGCATAATTGCATCGTTCCAGTGTTGCCACTCCCGGAAACTCATTTTCGGAGGAACTGTGATCCCAAAGAAACTGGACGAGATCAACGAAGCCGCTATCGATGAGCTTCTGACAAATGCGGTCGCCGAAGGCAAGGGTGTTGAGTACAAAGCGGCCCTGCCGGGTAGCGCAGACTCGGACAAAAAGGAGTTCCTCGCCGACGTTTCGTCTTTTGCAAACACCAGAGGCGGAGATTTATTTTATGGCGTCGTCGAGGACAAGGGCGTGCCGGCCTCCATACCTGGCGTAAGTCTCCCCGATCCTGATTTTGAGATCCGCCGACTGGAGAGCCTCATTAATGACGGTCTTGATCCAAGGATTAGATTTGGGATTCGTCTCGTTCCAAGAACTGACAAGTTACCTGTCCTTGTCATCAGAGTGGAACGAAGCTGGATGGGCCCTCACCGTGTCGAAAAGGGACACCACAAATTTTATGCTCGCACCTCCACTGGCAAGTATCCGATGGATGTCGCGGAGCTTCGCACAGCGTTTACACTTTCCAGTACTGTAACTGAGCGGGTCCGTGACTTCCGGGCTGGTAGGATTTCAAGACTGCTGGACGACAGGACGCCTATCGCGTTTGTGAGCGGAGCCAAAACCTTATTGCACTTGATCCCACTAGAGTCACTGGCGGGCCCTGTCCAATATGACGTTCTCAGGTTCAAGCGAGATTGCCATCTGTTCCCTCCCATGCACGCTGGATCTTCTTGGGGTGCACGGATCAACCTCGATGGGGTCGTTATCTACAACGGTGGACACTACGACTCGACCTCGTACACTCAGATATTCCGCAATGGGATTGTGGAGGCAGTCGAAGGCGTCATGCTTAATCGCGGAGGCAATGGAAAGCGTGAGCTTGTTTCCTTGTGGTTCGAAAAGGAGCTGTTGGACTGCTTTGTACAGCTCCTTGCGATGCAGAAGGGACTCGGAATCAATCCTCCCGTAGCTATTGCTCTCACCTTGACCGATACTAAAGGCATTTACATGCCTAATCCTTGGGGAACTTCACGGCCCATTGATGACGACCACCTTATCCTTCCAGAGTCGATAGTGGAAGATTTTGCTCAGCCACCAGGGAAGGTCCTGAAGCCCATTTTCGACCTAATCTGGAACGCTTGCGGATACGAAAAATCTAAGAATTTCGATAGCGAGGGTAATTGGATCGAGCGTCCCTAATCGCAAAAACCTCGCGAATCTGGTAAAAGATTGATCGAGCTTAGTATTGACCGCAATTGATATCGAGATTGATAAAACATGGCAGACCTACTCACTCCCCTTTCTCTTCGCAGCATCACGCTACGCAATCGCATTGTGCTTTCGCCCATGTGCCAGTACTCGGCGAAGGATGGGTTTCCGGACGATTGGCACCTGGTTCACCTGGGAGCGCGCGCCCAAGGCGGAGCCTCTTTGATCCTGACCGAGGCGACCTCGGTATCGCCGGAAGGCCGCATCTCGCCCGCCGATCTCGGGCTATGGAAGGACGAGCAGATCGAACCCTTCCAGCGAATTGCCCGCTTTGTAACGTCGCAGGGGGCGGTCATCGGAATGCAGCTTGCCCATGCTGGCAGAAAGGCCTGCACGGCAGCTCCGTGGCTGGGCAGAATTCCGCTCACGCCCGAAAACGGCGGCTGGAGGCCGATCTACGCGCCCAGCGCGATTCCCTTCGATGCCGATTCCATCGTCCCGGAAGCGCTCGATGTGGCCGGCATTCAGCGGATCATTGGGCAATTCCAGGCGGCGACGCGACGTGCGCTGACGGCGGGAATGAAGGTGCTGGAGTTGCACGCGGCGCATGGCTACCTGGCTCACCAGTTCCTCTCGCCCATTTCCAATCAGCGCAGCGATCAGTATGGCGGGTCGTTCGAGAACCGCACGCGCTTTGTGCGCGAAATGGTTGAAGCCGTGCGCAAGATCTGGCCGGATGAACTGCCTTTGCTGGTGCGCATCAGCGCCACCGATTGGGTGCCAAACGGGTGGGACGTGGAACAGTCGGTCGAGTTGGCGCGCCAACTGAAACCGTTGGGAGTGGACCTCATTGACTGCTCTTCGGGAGGCAATGTGGTGAACGCCCAGATACCGGTTGGGCCCGGATACCAGGTCGCCTTCGCGCGGCGAATCCGCGAGACAGGGATTCTGACGGGAGCGGTCGGACTGATTACCTCGCCGCAGCAGGCAGACCAAATCATCCGCTCGGGAGATGCCGACGTGGTGCTGCTGGCACGGGAGTTGCTGCGCCAACCCTACTGGGGACTGCTGGCTGGACACGCGCTCGGCCGCGATGTCGAATGGCCGAAACAATACGAACGGGCAAAGCGATTTTGAGGACGGCTAAATAGCCCCACACGGCGACACCAAGGCCAAGAAACTGCCCAAAAGAAGGGCGGGGCTTGGGGCACAAGGCCGGCACGATACGATTTCGCCTTGACACCTCTCAGGGCCGAGCGTACATTTCCCCCATTCCACGGGCTCCTATTCGGTAATCTCACCTCAAGGAGTCACTCCCATGAAAAGAGTGCAACAGATTGCTTTGGTGCTCATCACCCTCTCGCTGCTCGTCGTGCCTCTGGCTTGGAGCCAGGGCGGAAATGCCGAACAGCAAATCAAGACATTGGTCGATCAGGTCAGGGCGGCGACGTTGAAAGCGGATACCGACGTTCTCGAGAAGATTCTAGCCGATGGTTACACTGCAGTCCGCGGCGACGGATCGGTCCTTACGAAGGCTCAATTGATCGAGGGTTATAAGTCCGGTTCTATAAAGTATGAAACAATTGACATAAAGGACTTGAAGATAAAAGTCTACGGGCATACAGCGGTCAGCACAACGCTCGGCTTCAGCAAGAATATAAGAAACGGGAAGCCATACAGCGGCACTACCCGCACCACTACGGTCTGGGTGAAGCAGAAGGGTAGTTGGAAGTGCGTCGCGTATCAGACAACACGAGTGAGCTAGTAAGCAGTTTCATAATGTCATTCTGAGCGGTGGTCGCTCAGAATGACACCCTACAAATATTAGTGGCACAAACTTCTGCGACACGGTCTAGTGACTGAGCACCGGTGTTTGCTCCGTGGTTTCGATCAGTTCCCTTTTCTTGCCCATGCGACGCCCTACCCAGGTTTGCAGGTTATCGAGATAGGTGTAGATGACGGGCGTGATGTAAAGCGTAATCAACTGCGAAAACATCAGGCCGCCGACGACCGCCCAGCCAAGCGGGCGGCGCGATTCCGCGCCAGCACCCATGCCGAGGGCGATGGGCAAGGTTCCCATCAAAGCAGCCATGGTCGTCATCATGATTGGACGGAAGCGGATGAGGCAGCCTTCATAAATGGCGTCGGCCGCCGACTTCCCTTCCGAGCGTTGCGCTGCCAGCGCAAAGTCAATCATCATGATGGCGTTCTTCTTGACGATCCCGACTAGCATGATGATGCCCACGAACGAGTACAGATTGAGGTCCATGTGCAGGATCATCAGCGTGACCAGCGCGCCAAAGCCGGCTGAAGGCAGTCCGGACAGAATGGTGATGGGATGAATGAAGCTCTCGTAAAGAATTCCGAGCACGATGTAGATCACAAGGATCGACAAAAGCAGCAGCCAACCCAAGCCGCTGACGGAGGATTGGAAAGCCTGTGCCGTCCCCTGAAAGCTGCCGCTCATGGTGGGCGGCAGATCCTGGGCAACCTTTTGTACTTTCGCCACCGCCGCGCCAAGAGCAACGCCGGTTGCGGGATTGAACGAAATGGTCACGGCCGGCAATTGTCCCTGGTGATTGACGGTGAGCGGACCAACCGAACGCTTAATGCTCGCCACCGTATTTAAAGGCACCACTTGGCCCGAAGAGGATCGCACGTACAGCAGGCCGAGTGCGTCGGGGTCAAGCTGGAAATCAGGTTGCACTTCAATAATGGCGCGATAGGTGTTGCTCGGCTCATAAATGGTTGAAATCTGAAGCTGGCCGTAAGCATAGCCGAGTGCGTCTTGCACCTGCTGCGCAGTGATGCCCAGCGTGGAAGCCTTATCGCGGTCGATAGTCACATCGATCTGCGGATTTTTTACCTGCAGATCGCTGGTTACATCCTGCAATTCGGGCTGTTTGGCGAGCTCGGCTTCAATCCTTGCCGACTGGCGATAAAGCTCCTGCGTATCCGGACCTTGCAGCGTGTACTGATAGAGGCTCTTGCTCAAGCGTCCGCCGATCTGGATAGTTGGCGGCGCCTGCGGAAAAGCGGTGATTCCTGGAACCTTGAGGAAATCGCGCCGCAGAGAGGCCACAATGTCCTGCACCGGCGGGCGCTTCGCACGGGGTATAAGACGGGCGAACATGCGGCCGTTGTTTCCCGCGCCCCAGCCGCCGATAGCACACATAAACTTTTCGACATTCGGGTTCTTCCGCACGATCTCGGCCAGTTCCAACTGGTGAGTCTTCATGCTCTCGAATGATATGCCCTGGTTCGCTTCGACCATGGTAAAGATCTGCCCGGTGTCATCCGTGGGCAGGAAGCCTTTCGGCATGATGACGAAAAGATAGCCGGTGATGACCATCACGACTAGCGAGGTCACAAGCGTCGCCAGGCGATGACGGATGGCCTTCTTCAGGCTCCAGTCATAGAGGCCCAGCATGCCCTGAAACACACGCTCTGACGAACGATACAGCGCGCCGTGCTTGGTTTCCGAGGCAGCTCGCAAAAAGCGGCTGCATAGCATCGGTGTTAACGTCAGCGAGACAAAGCCGGAAACAAGGATGGCCGTGCCGATGGTGACCGCGAATTCGTGAAGAAGACGCCCCAGCAGTCCGCCCATGAAGAGCACCGGGATGAAGACGGCGGCGAGCGAAAGCGTCATCGACAGGATGGTGAAGCCAATTTCGCGGGAGCCGGTCAGCGCGGCTTGCATCGGCGTTTCGCCCATTTCCATGTGACGCACGATGTTTTCCAGCATCACGATGGCATCGTCGACTACGAAGCCAACCGACAGGGTGAGGGCCATGAGCGACAAGTTGTCAACGCTATAGCCGAGCACGTACATCACCGCGAAGGTGCCAACGATCGACATCGGCAGCGCCAGGCTGGGAATGATGGTGGCCGAGATATTTCGCAAAAAAAGAAAAATTACGAGGATAACCAAAGCCACAGTCAGTAGCAGCGTGAACTTGACGTCGTTGACCGATTCGCGGATTGATTGTGATCGGTCGTAGAGCGTTTCGATGTTCACCGCCCCTGGAATCTGCGCCCGGAACTGTGGCATCAGGGTCTTAATATGATCGACGACTTCGACAGTGTTGGTTCCCGGCTGGCGCTGGATGGCCAATACCATCGCGCGGGTCACGCCATTCGGGTTTCCGAACCAGCTTGCGGACTTGTCGTTCTCGACGCCATCTACCACGTCGCCCAGCTCGGCCAGGCGAACGGGGCTGCCATTCCGATAGGCTACGATCAGCGGCCGGTATTCCCGGGCTCGCCACAACTGCCCGTTCGGATTGTTCACCGTGATCGCCTGCTGTGCGCCATAGAGTGTGCCCGTCGGTTCATTGACGGTACCCTTCTGAATGGCGCTCACGACCTCGTCAATACCGATCTGCCGGCTGGCCAGCAACCGCGGGTTGAGCTGGATATGCGGCGAGTACTTCTGTGCGCCGAAGACGCTAACCTGGGCGACGCCATCGATCATGGAGATGCGCTGTGCCATGGTCGTCTCGGCGTACTCGTCGACGTCGGAAAGCCGCATGGTCGGCGAGTAGAGCGCAAGATATAGGACCGGCTGGTCGGCAGGATTGACCTTCTGGAACGAGGGCGGATACGGCAAGTTATTCGGTAAATCACGCTGCGCCTTGGCGATCATCGCCTGCACGTCTTGTGCTGCCGCGTCGATGTTGCGCGAGAGCGCGAACTGCAACGTGATGTTTGTAACCCCAAGAAAACTGGTCGAGGTCATCTGGTCGATGCCGGCGATGGTGGAGAACTGCTTTTCCAGCGGCAGCGCCACTGCACTCGCCATGGTCTCTGGACTGGCCCCCGGCTGCGTGATGGTTACCAGAATCGTCGGAAAATCAACGTTCGGTAGATCACTGACCGGCAGCAGCCGATAGCCAGCGATTCCGAAGAGCAGGATCGCCGCCATGACGAGCGTGGTCATGACTGGCCGCTTGATAAAAATCTCGGCTATGTTCATGACCGTTTTTCCTGCTTGCCGTCGGAGACGGCTTGCGGGCCTTCCGCGCGCTTGATCTCCACCCTGGAGCCCGGCACCAGCCGAACGTGGCCATCGGTGACCACGGTCTCACCGGGCGTGACGCCCTGCTCGACGATGAGCTGCCCCTGGTATAGCGGGCCGAGTTTGACGAGCCGCATTTCGACTGTCTTATCGGCCTTGACCACAAACAGGTACGGACCCTGTTGGCCGCTCTGTACGGCTTGCGAGGGAACAGTCGTGGCATTGGGACGATTGCTCAATGTCAGCGCCACGGTCACGAACTGCCCGGGCCAAAGCTTGTTGTCCTTGTTCGGAAATATAGCTTTCAGCGTGATGGTTCCGGTGGTACGGTCCACCGTATTGTCGATGAAGTTTACTTTGCCGATATCGGCCGGAATCGTGGTCGAGGGGATGGTCGCCTGCACCTGCAGACCGCCTTTGGCGATCTGCTGCTTTACCTCGGGAAGATACTGTTCGGGAATCGCGAAGCTGGCGTAAATCGGCGAGACTTCGTTAATGGTGACCAGCGGCAAATCGTTTGCCTTGGAGACGTTGCCGGGATACAACTGCAAGTTTCCGGTGCGGCCATTGATGGGCGAGTAGATCTTGGTGAATGTGACGCTGACCCGCGCAGACTCGACGGCTCCTTCATCGGCAACCACTGCGGCTTCGGCCTGGTCGGCCGCTGACATCATGTTTTCGTACTGCTCGCGGGCGATGATGCCTTCCTTGAATAGCGCGGCGTAACGGTTGGCATTGGCGCGCGCGGTTACGGCCGTGGCTTTGTCGCGCGCTAACTGGCCTTTGGCTCTAAGCAAATCGGCATCAAAGCTGCGCGGATCGAGCTGAAAGAGCAATTGGCCTTTCTTGACGAAATCCCCTTCCTTGAAAAAAGCCTGATTGATTTCGGCGCTGACCATCGTCTTGATCTGTACCGTCGAGTACGGTGCGATCGTGCCAACGGCATTGACGACGATCGGCACATCGCGCTGTTCAGCCTGGGCCACGGAAATCGGAACCGAGGGCATGACGGTAGACTGCGTTGAGTCGGCTCGATGACAGGAGGCACTCAACAGCAGGAGTAGAGCCATGCAAATTGCGCAGCCGAGGCGTAGTAGGCCTCGACTGCAATCGGACTCGCGGGCCAAGGCCGGAAGAGGGGGTACCATAAGTTTCATTGCGTTGGTTCCTGTATTTCTGTGGGAGCTTGCCTTAAAGCTTTCCGGGAAGTGCGCTTTGGGGAAGTTCCTTTGTTTTTCAACTTGGCGACAGCACCGCTGTGCCGGCTGGGCGACTCGGCAGACATGCCGTCAAGCCAGATTGAGACCATTAACCTGCTTGCCTCGCGCGCATCCGTGTTTCCGGTGGTATCAACCGGGCCGAAAAGCTCCTGGATGAGCGAATGATAGACAACTGCGCCGATGAAAGTGCGTGCCGCCATGATCGGGTCGGCCGAACGTAGCACTCCCTGGCACATCTGCCGGCGCAGGTAGTTGGCCAGCACCTCAAAGTATTCGGCGATGAAGTGCCCGAAAAAGCGTTGCGAGAGTTCGTGCCGCTCCAGGGCGCAAAACATCGAGAGGCGGGTAGTTGCGTGGTCCTCAGCCCGGCGCTGCAGAGTCCAGTCGGCCACCGCCAGCAGCGCTTCGCGCACATTGGCCGCGCCCGACAGCAACTCTTCGAGGCGAAGATGGAAATCTTCCGAGCGCACCTTGGCTTCCAGCACAGCCCAGTACAGTTCTTCCTTGGTGGGGAAATGACGAAAAATCAGCGCTTCGTTGACCTGCGCATGGGCCGCAATCTCGCGCGTAGTGGTGCCCCCGAAGCCTTTCTCGGCAAACATCTCGGTCGCGATTCCAAGAATCTGCTGGCGGCGGTCTACGGAAGAAATTCTTTGCTGCGTGGTCGTCATGGCACAGAGATGTAAGTGATTGCTTACTTTACAGTGCTGGCGAGAGTACGTCAATGTTACTGTCGTTACCGGTTCGCAATAACTACGGCATGACATCCCAACTCGGCATCCCTTCTAAGGTAACCACATTAGCCAACGGAGCGCAGTAAAAAATAACGTCTAGCGTTATTTTTGCTTGACTCGAATAACGCGACGCGTTATTTTGGTTTTACCGTCTGGATTTGCTTGTCGCACAAGCGGGGAGTGATGGAATCGGCTGTCGCGCAGTTAAGAAAGTATTTGGTGATAGCGAACTTCAAGGACGCGGATGCAAAACGACTTTACGAGACGGGCAAGAGCCGGCGTCTTCCGTCGGGGATTCAGCGCGTGGCCTTGCGGAAGTTGAAGATCATGAACAACGCGGTGGACCTGAATGATTTGCGAATACCTCCGGGAAACCGCCTTGAAGCGTTGAGCGGCGACAGAGAGGGGCAGCACAGCATCCGGATCAACGATCAATACCGCATCTGCTTCGTGTGTGAAGGCGATCAATTCCGCGACGTGGAGATCGTTGACCCTCACTAAGCGTTTGGAAGTATAGGACAAATATCCGTAAGCGCAGAATGTGAATCGTAGTAAGCAGCGTGTTGTTAACGCTATTCCCTATGCCCAATAGGAGATAAGCAAGATGGCCGCAACGGCCGCAAATGCTGTACATCCAGGTGAAGTGCTGCGGGAGGAATTTATGGTTCCGTTGGGGCTGACCTCGACGGAGCTAGCTGCCCATCTACGCACTTCCGTGCCACGCGTGAATGACATTGTGCGCGAGCGCCGCGCGATCACCGCCGATACCGCCATACGGTTAGCCAGGTACTTCGGCACTTCGGCCAAGCTTTGGATGGGGTTACAGGCCGAGTACGACCTGGATGTGGCGGCAGCAGCAGCCCGCGACATCCGGAAGATAAAACCGAGAGCGATCGCCTGACCAAACTACCCCAGATTAGCGC
>JBEKQP010000127.1:0-12411 GCA_049519595.1 Candidatus Korobacteraceae bacterium
GCGGAAGTTCGACGGGCACGCCCATTTATCCTTCGGTAGGAATCACGAGCACGCCCGTAATCGATTCCGCGACAGGAACTATATATCTGTTGGCAGTGACGACTTCGGGGTATCAGCTCAATGCTCTTGACATCACTAGCGGGACGCCCCGAACGAACAGCCCAGCGCCGGTGACCGCTTCAGTCCCAGGAACCGGGACCGGAAGTTCGAAAGGCGTTCTCTCATTGCCTAAGGGCTGTTACCAGCGGCCCGGACTTGCGTTGACCAGTGGCAACGTGTACATAGGCTTTTCATATTGCCATCAGGGCTGGCTGCTTGCCTACGACGCGTCGTCCCTAAAGCAGAAAGCAGCGTTTTGCGCGACGCCCAATGGCTCCGGAGGAGGAATCTGGATGGGTGGCGGGGCGCCAGCCGTCGATTCCGACGGTTACGTATACGTGATTGCTTCAGACGACGCCGGCAACCCGGAAAGTATCTACGAAGACGCGTTCATCAAGTTCAACCCCGACCTCACGGTGAAAGATTATTTTCAGACTTCCATCGACCCCACGCTGATCAAGAACGACGCCGACCAGGGTTCTGGAGGCGTTATGATCCTGCCGGATAATTCTTCGACCGGCAACCCACATGAATTGATCGGCGGCGGCAAAGATGGGTTCATGATCATACTCAACCGCGACAACCTGGGCCATGAGCATGCTTCCGATCTTGCGATCCAGGAACTCAAGACCGGGGTCGGACAATACAGCAATATCTTCAGCTCACCGGCTTTTTGGAACGGCACCGTCTACTATCACCCGCAAAACGATACGCTTCATCTGTTCAACTTCAACTCGGGGACCGGAATGATCGCTGCGTCAAATTCGGGATCGGCCGTGTACGGCTGGCATGGCGCTACGCCTTCCATTTCGGCCAACGGAAGCAGCGATGGAATCGTGTGGGAGATTGAGCAGACAGCCTGGAAAAGCGGCGGTCCGGCGGTGCTGCACGCCTATGACGCGTTGAGCGCAACTGAGCTTTACAACAGCAGTCAGGCGGGAAATCGTGACACGGCGGGCCCGGCGGTGCGTTTCACGGTTCCCACCGTGGCCGACGGCAAGGTTTTTGTTGGAACAGCCAACCAGCTGGATATCTATGGCCTGCTCTAGCTCTAGCAGGCTGCTGTAAAAAGCGTAGCCTTCACCGCACGCCGTATACTGACCGCATGTGCGGCCGTTTTCGTATTGCAAAAAAGAAGGAAATCCTCGAAGAAGCATTCGAGGTTGATGCTGTGGCGGACGATGGGGATTGGGTGCCGCGATACAACGTCGCCCCAGGCCAGGAGATCGCTATTGTGCGGCAGGATGCCGCGAATCCCGTACGTCTGCTGTCGCGCGTGCGCTGGGGATTAATTCCATCGTGGGCAAAAGACCCTGGCGCAGGATTCAAGATGATTAACGCCCGTTCGGAAACCGCCGCTGGCATGCCCGCATTTCGTGAGCCGTTGCGTTCCCGGCGTTGCCTGATCCCATCCGATGGATTCTACGAGTGGAAACGCGAAGGTAAAGAGAAGCTGCCATTTTGTTTTACATTGGTGGATGAAGCCGTTTTTGCCTTCGCCGGCCTATGGGATGAGTGGAAGAGTCCGCAAGGTCTGCTGATTGCAACCTGCTCGATTCTTACGACCACGCCCAACCGACTGATGCAGGATGTTCACGATCGCATGCCTGTAATGCTTGAACGCGATGCATACGACGTGTGGCTTGATCCGGGATTTAAAAAGGTTGAAGAGTTGCAACCGCTGCTGAAGCCCTATCCTGCCGAGGCCATGCGTCGCTATCGTGTGAGCCAGCGTGTGAACCAGGTAAAGAACGACGACCCTGAATGCGCGGCGGCAATTGACGCCGAGAAGACGCTTTTTTCCGGAGATGACTTTCGCGAAACGATCGAGCCTCAGTGAAAGTCGTGTGAGCGCACCTCGGCGGCACTGATTTCAAGTGGACGGATGCTGTGCGCCTTGACCGAGACGACGTCCTGTTGATTCTGCAACTCTCCTTCAATCAGCAGAAACTTTTCATAGATCACCACGCGCTTGAACTGCTCATAAACTGTGGGCGTGATGATGGCGTTGGCAATGCCTGTTTCATCTTCGAGGCTGAGAAATACAAATCCCTTTGCCGTGCCCGGGCGTTGGCGGGCGATGACACATCCAGCGATAAGGGCTTGATGACCATGGGGGAACCGGGGAAGCGAACTTGCCGGGAGAATTCCCATGCGTTCCAATGCGGCACGATGAAAAGCCATGGGATGCGGTCCCACCGTCACACCGGTACCCGAGAAGTCGGCTACGAGGCGCTCCTCGGTTGTCATCTGAAGGAGAGGTGACGGCTCTGCTAGCTGCTCGGGAAGGCCATTCAACAAAGGTCCCGCGGGGCGGCCGGCATACTCCACCTGCCACAGAGCGTCCCGACGATGTGTAACTTCACCCACCGAGTTCAAGGCTCCGATATTTGCCAGCAGCGTTAAATCGGATTTGCGTAACGGCGGTACTCGCAGAGCCAGATCGTGAATCGAAGAGAACGGGCGTTGATTCCTTGCGAAGATCACGGCCAAAGCTGTTTCGCGCCGCAGGCCTCGGGCGTAACAAAGACCGAGGCGCAAAGCGAAATGATGGGGATTGTCTGGCTCGGGCTCCAGGGTGCAAGGCCAGCCGGAATGTTGCACATCGACGGGCTTCACACGCAGGCCGTGCCGTTGCGCATCCTTTACAATCGTCGCGGGCGAGTAGAAACCCATTGGCTGATTATTCAGCAGCGCGGCGGTAAAGGCCGCGAGATAGTTGCACTTGAGATAGGCGCTTGCGTAAGCAATCAGTGCAAAGCTGGCGGCGTGCGACTCGGGAAATCCATAGAGCGCGAACGACGAAATAGATTGAATAATCTCATCCTGCACCTTGGGAGGAACCTCATTGGCGGTCATGCCGCGCCGCAGCTTTCCATCCAGTTCCTGCATGCGCGCCATGGAGCGGCGCATCCCCACCGCACGGCGCAACTCCTCAGCCTCGCCACCGCTGAAGTTAGCAACGATCATGGCCATGCGTATGAGTTGCTCCTGAAAGAGCGGAATGCCGAGCGTGCGCTCCAACACCGGCTGCAACAGCGGATGGTAGTAGCTCACCTTCTCCAGCCCGCGCCGCCGCTTCATGTAGGGGTTCATCATGTTGCCGACGATAGGGCCGGGTCGAATGATTGCCACCTGGACCACTAAATCGTAAAAGCGCGTGGGATGATTGCGCGGCAGCGCCGACATCTGGGCGCGGCTTTCCACCTGAAACATTCCCACGGTGTCGGCACGCTGCAAGGCACGATAAGTGGACGGATCATTCTGCGGAAGCTGCGCGAGATCGAGCGGCTCGTGGTAATGATGTGGCACTAATTCGAGGCAATCCTTGAGCACGGCCATCATGCCAAGTCCGAGCAGATCAACCTTGATGATCTTCATGTCGGCGCAGTCTTCCTTGTCCCACTGAACGACCGTGCGCCCTGGCATGGAGGCTGGTTCGATCGGAACGACCGCATTCAGTCGCCCGCCACAGATCACCATGCCGCCGGAGTGTTGTCCGAGATGGCGCGGCAGATCTTGCATGCGCTGGCAGAGCTCAACGTACTTGGCGATACGTCGATGCTGAATGTCGAAGCCTGCGGTCTGGAAGTTGTGCTCCAGGGTATCGTTCTCGCCCCGCCATTCCCAGGTGCTCACCAGCTTGGTCAGGCGGTTGAGGGTTTCGGCGTCGAAGCCCAGAGCCTTGCCGGCTTCGCGCGCGGCAGAGCGTCCGCGGTAGGTGATGACGTTGGCGGTCATCGCCGCACCAAGTTCACCGTAGCGCTGATAGACGTACTGGATCGCTCGCTCACGCTGATCGCCGCTGGGCAGGTCAAGATCGATGTCCGGCCACTCGCCGCGTTCTTCCGAAAGAAAGCGTTCGAAGAGCAGGTCCATGCCGACGGGATCGATCGCGGTGATGCCAAGCGCATAGCAGACAACGCTATTGGCAGCCGAGCCGCGTCCCTGCACCAAAATGCCTTCCCGCCCGCAGAACTGCACGATGTCCCAGACGATAAGAAAATAGCCGGCGAGCTTGAGCTTTGCGATCAGGGCCAGTTCGCGCCGGGCCTGCTGTTCGGCGCGTGCAAGCAGTTTGGCGTCTCGTTTGGGCAGATAGCGGGAACGAATACCCTCGGCGGTGCGCTTCTCCAGGAACGACTGCATGGTTTCACCTTCGGGCACTGGATAGTCGGGAAAGCGATAGCCGAGGTCGCTCATCTGGAAGACAAGTCGCGCGGAAAGCTCTTGCGTGTTGGCGATGGCCTCCGGCAGATCGCGGAATAGTTCCTGCATCTCACGCGCTGGACGCAGATATCGCTCCGCGTTCGGTGCGAGCAAGCGGCCGGCAGTCTCCAGCGTGCAATGGTGGCGGATTGTCGTAAGCACATCAAGCACTTCGCGTTCATAGGCTGTGGCGTAGTTCACCCCATTCGTCGCAAGCAATGGGAGCTTCAGCGAGCGGGCGATGCGTACCGCGACCTGGTTTCGATGTTCCTCTTCGCGATCGAAGTGTCTTTGTAATTCAACAAAGACATTGCCGGGACCAAAAATATGCGTCAGCCGCTCAACTTCGCACAAGGCTTCGGCGTATCCGCCGCGCGCCAGCGCCGCCGCCAATGGACCTTCGTCGCCGCCGGTCAGGCACACCAGACCTTGCGAGTGTTCCGCGACATCGCGCAGCAACGCGGAGCCCTCCGCTTTTGTTTCTTCGCGCAGCTTGTAGCGCGTAATCAGGCGGCAGAGATTCTGGTAGCCGATGCTGGATTCAGCCAGCAAGGCAAAGCGCACAGGCTCAGCCGGAACGCGGTGCGGCAGCCACTCAGGTGGACGCACGCGCTCGCCAGCATCGCGCACGGCAACCTCGGCTCCGATGTGCGCCCGCGTACCGGCTCGCTGCGCCGCCATGTGAAGGCGCGGCGCACCGTAGAGTCCGTTGCGGTCGAGCAGGGCTAGGGCCGGCATTTCGAGTTGAGCCGCGCGCGCCATCAGCAGCTCGGGCAGAGATGCGCCTTCGAGAAAGCTGAATGCCGAGCGCGCATGAAGTTCTACGTACATCGTCGCCACTCAGTCGTAGATTCCAATCAAATACCAGCAATTCGCGCCGGGGTCGTAGGCCAGGCGAAGGCATCGCTGTTGTGCTTCCTTCAGCACGACATCCCACTCCTCGCGGCACCAGTCCGCATTGCTCCACCATGCCCCGCTGGTTCGCCATGGGCCGGAGTGCATCTCGATAGAGAAATTCTTTCCATCCAGCATGAGCGCAGCCGGAAAAGCTCCGCTCATCGCCATGTGTACTGCCGCCGGAGGCCGCACCATGCGTAGCGCGGAAATTCGCAAACGATGCGGATGACCGCTTTTGCCGTCGCTGGGGTGGAGGTTCGCCTGTGCCGTGCCGGAAGAAAACGATGTAATCCGGAATGCATCCGGCACATGGCTGTCCAGCAGTTCCGCCGAACCTACGCGCTCTTCGCCCACCAACTTGCGCAGCCGCGCCAACAGAATCTCCAGACGTCCTGCTTCGGGAGATTGCGATACAAACAATCCTTGCTGCGCGTTCCGGGGACGAGCGGGGTGTGCGTGCATGGTAAAAGCCGTAATCCCCGCCCGCGGTGGATGCAGTTCGAGATCCAGTTGAACCAGTTTGAGCAGCGTTCGAAAGTCGTGTTCCGGCAGCGCCGGGCGCACCATGCGGCGACGCTCCGAATGTTGCTCATCAGCCAGCGCAAGGCAGGTCTCGACCGATGCAATCGCCAGCGCACGTTCCTGTGCGCGCTGAGTCAGCCGCTCCAACGTGCGGCTCATCAGGAAGAGGAGCGGTTCCAACAGCTCAACCGGCTGCTCCAATTCGACATGTTCGCTCAGCGCTGCATCCACGGCATCTTCAACCGGTATGAGCAGGTGATCGTACGCGCCGCGTGCCAGCAGATGCAGCCGATGCCCGCTTTTCCCAAGGCGCGCCACCAGCGGCTTCAGCGGCAGTGCCGACAACTCTCCAAGCGTATGAATGCCCCAGGCTGCAAACGTCTGTTCTTGCACGGAGTCGAGTTCCAGGACCGAGAGTGGCAGAGGGGCCAACGTTTGCGCCTCGTGTCCGGGAGCGATGATTGTGATTCCCTTCCCTCCACGCGCGGCCAGCACCGCCGCATAGACATTGTGCGCAACTGCGATGCTTGCCTCGTATCCCGCTCTCTCAACCTCAGCCAGGAGAGAGTGAGTAATCCGCCCGGCCGTCCCCAGTAACCGCTCGGAGTTCGATACGTCGAGAACAAAAGTCGCAGCGGAGAATTGTTCTTCAGGTGCGGCAATTGCCTGTACTCTGGGCGAAAAGTGGTTCGCAATGGTAATCAGCGCTGCAAATGCATTGTCTTCTTGTATGCGCTGCCGCCCCAGAATCGTCATTCCTTCAAACGATTCTGCCTGCACGCGGCTCATTCCCATCGTCACACCCTGTTGCCGTGCGGCATCATTCAGCCCGAAGACGTATTCCAGAGGCGGCGAGCCGGCAAGAATCAGCAGGGGTCCCCGGCACAACCCAGGGTGCGTGCGGGCCACGGCTTGCGCGGCAAAGTCGCGAAGATGCAGGCAAAGATACAGCGCGGCAGGCATGGCTCATCTTGACCACAAGGTTGTGCTGCTCCAGGAAACTTGCGCCGATGCAGAGTCCCCGCTACCCGTGCTTTTCGCGTAGTGGGGTAAGGCTGCGGCAGGCTTCTTGCGATAAGGATCACCCGCGCGATTCCGCTCGATACTGACGCTATAACGCATTCCTGTAAGCAATGAGGGGCTGCTCTCCGCCGCCTGTCTCCACTCGGTCTGCGGCGCTTCGCAGTGCAGCGACACCGTTGCACAGCTATTGGCGCAAGCCACCTGCGTCAGAAGAAGAAAGAGCGTTTGTGACTTTTCAACCTGAAGGCGGAAGCGATACCAGGTAGCCAGCGGCACTCGCCGCGCGTACTCCGGGCTGACATCGCCCATGTCGAGTACAACTACCCGGAAGCCGCCGGCGTTCAGAAGCAGGTCGGTCGCGCGCAGCGCCCGATCCAGACGCCCCCATGGTTTACTCTCCATGTGCCAATGCTGAGCAGGAATTACCGTGCTGCGCGAAAGCTCTGCCTGCGGCATGAAGACGATTGGCTCAATGAGCTTGCGGCGGATCGACTCCGAACAGCGCGGGGTGAAGTTCCTTGGCTCAGATGGCGAATTGGCATTCGCCTCGTGGCAGCCAAACAATCGGCTTACTGCGCGATCCACGCCAATGACCTCGGTGTGCGGATGACACCAGCCGCGACCAAAACCGGTCTTCTCTTGAATCACGTCCTGGATCATGGGCGGGGCCGGCACGGTTGTGGGCAAGGGAGAAGAACCCACAACCGTCGCCGCTTCTCCTGCGCGCACCCATAACAGGCGGCGCAGGTCCGCACCCAGCGCAGAAGCCGAGAGCGGATCGAACGAATCCGAAACATCCACATAGGCGCCGCAGCCGCCTTCCAGAGTGATGCCTGCCAGGGTCGCCCAAGCCAGGGTCGTGCGCCCCGAAGAAACCGCTCCCGTCAGTTCGCTGATTCCACCAAGCGGCAACCCGCCTCCGAGCACGGCGTCGACCTCCGCGATTCCGCAGGAGACCAACTCAGGCACGGTGGCAGGACGTATCGACAAAGCCGCTGGAATGCGCTCAGCCAGGGCTGATTCGATCTGTTTTCGAAGCTCCGCGGCAGTGCTCATTTTCGCTTTTTATTCGCCTTTTGTACAGTAGAAAATTCGGCGGGACTTGTCAACCCGCGCGATTCAATTGGAGGTCGCCAAGCCTGTCACTCGCGATTACAATCTCCTTGCTGTTCTCGGCGAGGAGTTGCAAACGAACTGAACTGATAGGGAGGACTCTTAATTATGTTGAAGGGACGCAGGGCTATCGTTACCGGTTCAACCACTGGAATTGGCCAGGGCATTGCGGACGCGCTTGCCGCCGCCGGTTGCGCAGTTATGCTGAACGGCTTCGGCGAAGCCGCCGAGATCGAAGCGCAACGCGCTGATATGATCCGGCGGTACGGCGTGGAGGTGCTCTACAATGGCGCTGACCTGGCCAAGCCCGAAGATTGCGAACAACTTGTGCGCGACACGGAGAAGCGGTTGGGTGGTGTGGACATTCTGGTCAACAATGCGGGAATCCAGCACATCTCGCCCATCGAGGACTTTCCTATAGAGCGCTGGCAGGCCGTGATCGCCGTGAACCTTTCGTCGGCCTTCTACACGATGCGGGCCGCGATACCTTGCATGAAGGCGCGCGACTGGGGACGGCTGATCAATATTTCTTCGGCCCATGGCCTGATCGCCTCCACCAACAAGTGTGCCTATATAGCCGCCAAGCACGGCATTTTGGGTCTGACGAAGGCGGTTGCGCTGGAAAACGCAAAAACCGGCGTTACCTGCAATGCAATTTGCCCGGGTTGGGTGCTCACTGAACTGGTGAAGAAGCAGATTGCGTTACGGGCGCAGACACAAGGCATTTCGTACGAGCAAGCACAGCAGAACCTTATCGCCACCGAACCCACCGGGCGCTTCAGCACGCCGGAGGAAATGGGTGCACTGGCCGTCTTCCTGTGCGGCGAACACGCCGGCAATATCACCGGCGCAAGTTTCTGCTCCGATGGCGGTTACACAGCGCAATAATGAGGGGACCGACTCAGGGCGGTAGTGTTTTGCCGCCCTGTCGGCGCAATCCGCGCCCGTCAAGACTGCTGGCTTAACCGGTTATTTTCATGCCGATTCAGGTACTTTCCTGCCCGCCGTAAGGTACTTGCCGTAACGTGTTTTAGGCCCAATTAACGTAACTTCTCATCCAGAGCTGGTTTGATTCTGCGTCTCCGTGGCCGGGATGCGCTGACCGGGCTTCTGGATAGAACAGCATGAGAAAGTTGGTCATAGTTCTGCTCGCGGCATTGGGAATGAGTTGCGTCGCGAGCGGTAATGACGCAGTCGCGGCCGCACCGGCGGCGGGCACGAGTTCATCCAAGGATTTCGCTGAGGTTATCGCCGGCCTGCACGCTCTGCCGTCTTTTCCCGTGGTTTTGCCGGTATCCGGCGCAACTTCTGCGCTGTCGGCAGCTAGTTCCGTGGCGTCACCCGGCGCATTCGCGCCCATTATCGCTATAGCCCCGTCCACCGTGGTAGCGTCCTCGCCATCCCCGGCGGCAGGTCCCGAGAACCATCCATTCCTGGACAAGACCAATCTCGCGCTGTTTGCTTCGGTCGCCGCGGGACGCACCATGGACCTGATTTCAACCTGGCAGTTCCGCCGCCACGGACTGAATGAAGGTGAGCTGTCCAACGGATTCGTCGACAATAAGCCGCTTTTCGCCACCTACTCGGCTTCACTTGTTGCCGGGCAGATATCGGCTTCTTACGTATTCCACCGCCTCGGCTGGCATCGGGTGGAGCGCCTCGGCACGATCATACACACCGGGGTCGTCACCGAAGCGGTTATTCACAATTACCGAATCGGCATAAGACATTAGATTTGTTCCGTTTGTTTCATCGCATCCGGAGCCATCGCCGCCAGCAGCAATCGGAACACTCCGACGCTGGAACCGCCTACACCGGATTCGCGGAAGGTGTGTCCGGTAAAGTAGCCGGGCTCTTCGGGGTCCCCGGCAAACGCCGCATTTGCGTTTGCTGGGTGACATTCAGCCCGGCGATGATCGTGCCGGATACACTGACTCTGAATCTGCACTACACGGCTTTGCGTGCGGTATTGTTCCTTGCTGGTTTGCCAGGCGGGGCTGTCTTGGGTTCCAGGATACTGTGGTGTTGCGCCTTGGCGTCCTCGTGAGTCACCAGCAGCGCCTCGAGTTGACGCAGCAGGTCGGGCGTGTTGACGGGCTTGACCAACAGCGAGTGCGCCCCGCGAGTCTGCCAGTCATTGCCAAGGGACGGGTAAGCGGTGAGGATGGCGGTGGCGGGATTGTACTTCTGCTGGCGGGCTGCATGAATGACTTCAAAGCCGGAGGTCTCATGCTCCATTTTCATGTCGGTGATGACCATTTCAAATTCGGCGGCTTGCAGCTTTTGTTTTGCTTCCTGTGCTGAGGCGGCTGTGGCAACTTCAAATCCGTTCAGTTCCAAAATCGCCTTCAGGGTCAACAGTATTGCAAGTTCATCGTCGACCAGCAAAATTCTACGTTTCATTCGCGCCCCCAACCGATTCCTGTACTCGGTCCTTCTTCAGCGTTGCAGCTAACTCTTATTGTATTCGAAATAATCCTCGACAAACCGATCGCTCCGGCACCCCACCGGAAGCAAGCAGATCGATTGTTATAATAACCCCAGTGGGCACCTTCTTTGTAGAAAACTTCGGATGCCGCGCCACTCAAGCCGATGGCGCCGCCATGGAGCGCGATCTCCTGGAAAAAGGCATGACGCGCGCGCCGGCAACCGCCCAGGCGGAATTGGTGGTCTTAAACACTTGCACGGTCACCACCTCGGCCGATCATGACGCACGCGCCACCATCCGCCGCATCCATCGCGAAAACCCCGGGGCCCGGATTATCGTAACTGGTTGCTATGCGCAGCGCGCACCCGGCGAATTGGCCTCCTTGCCCGGTGTCTCGTTGGTCGTGGGAAATTCGCACAAGTCCCAACTTGCGAATATCGCCATGGAGCGAGCAGGTCAACTGGTACAGACGGAGACCCGGCCCCTGGCAGGCGGATTCGTTCCGCTTTCGGCTCTGAAGGCGAACCTTCCGCAAAATGGCGCCGACGAGAAAGCGCCGGCGGAGATTATCGTGGGCGATATCTTCGCGCATACCGAATTGACAGCCGCGCCCGTCTTCGAAGCCGATACGGCTAGTGAGAAGACGCGCCCCAACCTGAAGGTGCAGGACGGCTGCAACAACCGCTGCTCGTTCTGCATTATTCCGTTTGTTCGTGGCAAGAGCCGGTCGCTGAAAATGGAGCAGGTACTCGCCAGCGTTCGCCAGTTGGTGGCCAGCGGATACCGCGAAATCGTGCTCTCGGGCATTAACCTTGGCCGTTGGGGACGAGACTTTTCGTCGCAAGTCTCCAGAGACAACGCTGCCGAGCGCGTGCGCTTTGTCGATTTGCTGCAGGCTATCCTGGCAGAGACCATGGTGGAAAAAATTCGCATCAGCTCGGTCGAACCGATGGACTGGAGCGATGAACTCATCGATCTGGCAGCCTGCTCGCCGCGCATCTGCAAGCACGCACACGTCCCGTTACAGTCAGGCAGCGACCGCATCTTGCGGCAGATGCATCGCCGTTACCGTCCCTGGCACTACGCCGATCGCATCCTGAGGATCAGGCGAGCCATGCCCGACGCCGCCATCGGCGCCGACGTCATGGTCGGGTTTCCGGGTGAAACCGACGACGACTTTGAGCAGACGCGGGCGCTGATCGAGAGTTTACCGTTCACTTATCTGCACGTTTTCACGTATTCCTCACGGCCCGGCACTCCCTCTGCCGCCATGCCAGCGCAGGTTCGCGGCGATGTGACACATGAACGCAACCGCATTCTCCGTGAGCTGGCGGCACGGAAGAAGCGGCACTTTCAGGAAGGGTTCGTCGGACGCACGCTGGAGGCGATTACGCTGACGCATGTCGACAAGCAGCAGGAGTTCACTGAGGCGCTGACCGGCAACTATCAGAAGCTCTGGGTCGAGGGCGTTCATGCGGCAAATCAGGCTATTCTTGCGCGCATTGTCGGGATTGAGGGTGACGCGCTACTGGGACAACTTGTGGGATAGTCCGTGCGGCTGTTTCAGCACAGATCCCCCCGCCATCGCATTGGAAATTCAAATAGCGGTGCCGATATCCGCGGAGTGATGTGTCACCTACTCTGGGCGTGCTATAATCGGGCGATTTCCGTACATCGGAGGACCGTATCGATAAACGTTTCATTCGGACCAATGAGCGCATCAGGGCTCGCGAAATTCGTGTGATTGATGATCAGGGCGAGCAGCTCGGCATCATTCCGCCCTTTGAGGCGCTCAAAATTGCAAAGGAGAAAGGGCTCGACTTGGTTGAGATTTCACCGACTGCGCAGCCGCCGGTGTGCCGCATTATGGATTACGGCAAGTTTCTCTACCAGGAGGAAAAGAAGGACCGCGAGGCCAAGAAGAAACAGACGCGGATTGTCGTGAAGGAAGTGAAGTTCCGCATCAACGTCGACGATCACGACTACGAGACCAAAAAGAATCACGTGGTTCGCTTCCTGGAAGATGGAGACAAAGTGAAGGCAACCATCTTCTTCCGGGGCCGCGAAATGACGCGGCAGGGTTTGGGACGCGAAATTCTGGAAAGGCTCATCAAAGATCT
>JBEKQP010000128.1:0-14336 GCA_049519595.1 Candidatus Korobacteraceae bacterium
CGTAGACGTGGACGGTGTTTAGGGCACCGTCGCTGACGTAAATGTCTCCCGCCGCGTCGACATCCAAGCTGACCTTTTTCGGTTCGAGCCCGCAGCTATGATCGAATACTTCGAATTGTTGTTGCAGGTGGCCTTGCAGATCAAAGAACTCCAGCATGCAGGAGTTCCCGTCCGCCAGAATCAGTCGATTCTGTTTAATCACAATGTCAGTGGTGCCGTCTGTCCCGCGTCGCCCAAATCCGCTCGGCTTGCTGCCGACGGCGAATCGCGAGCGCGTCTGGCCCTCGCGATCGAAGACGTAGATGAGGTGATGCGGGCTGTCACTGACGTAGATATTGCCGGTATTGGCGTCGATGGCGATTCCGTCCGGCTGATCGAGGAATCCTTCGCCGTCGTGTTCGCCCAGCGCCCGCAGGAATCTGCCCTGTGAGTCGTAGACCAGAACCATGCCGGAAGCTGCATCGCTGACATAGATGTTGTCTTCGTCATCGACCGCAACCCCGGTGGGTGACTGCAGCCGCCTTCCGTCTCCGCCTTGGATGCGGAAGTATTTCTTCTTGGCGAAGTCGAATACGTGTAGAGAATGAGCCGGAGGATCAGTCACGATGATTCGCTGCTTGGAGTCGATGGCGACCCGATGAGGCTGTGACATCCGCAAATCGCGGCTAGGTGCCAGGCCGACAATCGCGTCGGCAAACTCGCCGAGCGTGCTGCGCTCTCGAATCGCCCGCACCGCGTGGCTGGCCCCATGGCCCGAGTCCGTGACCACTTCGCCGCGGTGCAACTCCAGAGCAGAGCCCTCGTCCGTTTGAGGAGTGCGGGCCTTGTCCCGCTCGACTTCATCGGGGGAGCCAACGGCGGCATCTACCAGGCTGTTGAGCTTGCGTCTTTCGACATCGCGGTCGGCAGAGAAAACGCGGACGAATCTGATAAGCTGCTGGTCCGAGATCGCCAATTCAGGAAATGCGCGCGGACCTGTTTCCATATCCGAATCCGGCATTTGGGCCTGACTCGGGCTGGTGGCAAGAGCGCATGCCAGGAATACACCTGCGATGAATTTAGCGTGACACACGGCGATCGGCCTCAACCTCACTTCTGCAATCCGTACGCCAAGGCGGCGTGCTTAGCTCAGGGCCAACTTTCCCGTTTCGTGGCTGGGGTTGTGGATTTTGTCACTAGGGTGGGCGAATTTACGCTCTATGGCTGGTCGCATGCCACGAAAATCCCAGCCCTCATTTGCCTTTGTCAACAGGATATATGTACTTTCACCAGCAAACGATGTACTCTCGTTTTGAATTCAGGAACGAGTTGGTTGTGAGTATGGGGTTTCGTTTCGCGGTTGCCTGTCTTGCCCTTATTCTGATTCCCTCCGCATTGCTTGCTTTGGGAGGGGCTTTCGTGACTTTCCCGGACTCTACCAACGAACTGCCATCTCCGGACGGCCAGTTTCTTGTTCGAAGTACTAACTATGCGGCTACTACCGGGGTATTTTCCGGCAAGTTCCATGCCTTGTTTCTCGAAGAGCACCGAACTGGAAAGTCGCGCAAGCTGTGCGACTACCTTGGGAAAGTTGCAGTCTCCTGGGTCGCCGCCGACATTATCGTTGTGAATGAGTATTACACCGCAAGAGGCGCCAGAGCTCTTGTGTTTGCCACCGATGAAACGATCTCCGCGGTTGTGATCGACAGAAACCGACTGGTTAAGTTGTTGGACCCGATCACGAGCAGGCGACTGCTCGGAAATGACCATGTCTACGTAGAGGCATATAAGCTAGACGGTAACATTCTCTCACTTCGCCTCTGGGGATACGGCTCGCAAGATGCCAAGGGCTTCAACTTTTCCTGTGACTATATTCTCAACCGCGATGCCGCTACATGCTGGGAAAAGTCTGGCAAGCCGAAGAGCGTATTTTGACAAGGCTGCCACGTTTTGCGCGCGAAGGCCCGGCCGCCGTGAAGCTAGGTGCGCCCTGAGACCGTGCACCCGCGTTGCTCCTACCGGTACTCTCCCGCGTGTATGCGCCTGCCCGGCGATGCGCGCGGGCTTGCCCTTGCGAGCCATTCTTGTCGATTAGCACTTATGTGCTATATACCCAAATACGGGACGCCGATTTTATGAAACGAATTCGATTGATTGCCCTGCCGCCGTACTGCGAGAGAATCCGCGAAATCTGCTAACGATCCTTCCATGCACCCGTCTAACAGAGCAGTGAAACCTCCTGATGAAACCTCGGCGGCATGCCGGGGTTTTCTTTTGTGTGTCAAGACAAAACACACCAACCGTTGTAGTTGTCACCTCTGTCGCTTTCGACTACGGAAATGGCTTTCCATCGCATACGCAGTGGGAGTTCCTGGATAACCGCTTCCGTCGCCGGAAGCGTAAAATGAGAGTCTTACAGCGGCGAACAATTTGCTAAATTGCTCTGGAAGGGGTTATAGGAATGAAAGCCGTGGTCTTGTGTGGGGGACTGGGTACCCGTCTGCGTGAAGAAACCGAATATCGCCCGAAGCCGATGGTTGAGATCGGGGGACGCCCGATTCTTTGGCACATCATGAAGATGTACGCCCACCATGGCTTTAGTGATTTCGTGCTTTGCCTTGGTTACCGCGGCAACATGATCAAGGAATACTTTCTGAACTACGAGGCGATGAACAACGACTTCACCATATGCCTGGGCCGGCAATCGCAGATTCGGTACCGCGGCAATCACGACGAACAAGGCTTTGCCGTAACCCTGGCCGATACCGGCCTCAACACGATGACCGGTGGACGAGTGAAGCGCATTCAGAAATATGTTCAGGGCGAGCCGTTCATGCTTACTTATGGCGACGGCGTCACCGATCTCGACCTCCGCAAACTCTTGGAATTTCATAAAGCTCATGGCAAGCTGGCGACGGTGACGGCGGTGACTCCAACCTCGCGCTTTGGAATTCTCGAGATGAACGGAAGCGGTCAGGTAAAAAAGTTTCTTGAGAAACCCAAGACTTCGTCGTTTGCCAGCGCGGGCTTCTTTATCTTCGAGCCAGGGATATTCGATTATCTTAGCGACGACGCGTGTGTCCTGGAACGTGAACCGATGGAGCGTCTGGCTGCTGACGGGCAACTTCAGGCCTTCTTACATGAAGGGTTTTTCTATTCGATGGACACCTACCGCGAATATCAGCATTTGAATAACGTGTGGGCCGCCGGGCAGGCGCCCTGGAAGGTTTGGAAATGACGTTACAGTTTTGGCGTGATCGATCGGTGCTTGTCACCGGCGGCACGGGATTTCTCGGCGGTTGGCTGGTACGCCGTCTGATCGAGGGCGGTGCGGCGGTGACCTGTATCGTGCGGGACTGGGTTCCCAACTCGGATTTACTCCGCACCGACATGCTGGCGAAGGTCAACGTGGTGCGTGGAGATGTCACCGATCGTGATCTGCTGGAGCGTGTGCTCGGCGAATACGAAGTTGAGACGGTTTTTCATCTCGCGGCGCAGACCATCGTAGGCATCGCCAATCGCAATCCGATATCGACCTTCGAGAGCAACATCGGCGGCACGTGGAGCACGCTCGAAGCCTGCCGGCGCTCTCCCCGGGTCAACGGCATTGTGCTGGCGTCTTCCGACAAAGCATACGGGGACCAGGAAATCCTGCCTTATACGGAAGACACTCCTCTGCGTGGATGCCATCCCTATGATGTCAGCAAGTCTTGCGCTGATCTGATTGCGAGCAGCTATGCCACCACCTACAAACTTCCAGTCGCCATCACGCGCTGCGGCAATCTCTACGGTGGCGGCGACTTGAACTGGAATCGGGTAGTGCCGGGAACGATTCTTTCGGTCGTCCGGGGCCAACGCCCCGTGATCCGCTCCGATGGCCAATACGTCCGTGATTACTTTTACGTGGAGGACGGCGCCGCGGCGTACATGCAATTGGCTGAGCGGCTGACGGCGGACGAGAGGCTGCGCGGCATGGCCTTCAACTTTTCGAACGAACTGCAGATTACCGTGCTCGATGTGGTTAAGAAGATTCTGCAGCAAATGCAATCCACGCTTGAGCCGGAGATACTGAATCAGCAACTCAACGAGATTCGCCATCAGTATCTGAGTGCCGAGCGGGCGCGAACTGTGTTGGACTGGGCTCCCCGCTACACGCTTGAAGAAGGCTTGGATCGCACCATCGGCTGGTACCGTGAGTTCCTGGGCGAGGATGCGGTTCTGATGAAAGGGGCGGGGCGACCGTGAGCAGCAGAGCAGAACTGCGAGAGCGTATTCTCGCATTAATCACGGAGTACCACACCGAAGCCTTCGCTGCGCCTCAGTTTATTCCCGGCGAAACCCCCATCCCCGTAGCGGGCCGAGTATTCGACTCCGCAGAGATGCGGTCACTGGTTGATTCGGCTTTAGACTTCTGGTTGACAACTGGCCGCTTTGCCGAGCAGTTTGAAAGGGAGTTCGCGCGTTTCATGGGTATGCGCGCGGCCTCGCTCGTCAACTCAGGCTCTTCGGCGAATCTCGTTGCACTGGCATCGCTGACCTCTCCCAAGCTCGGCAAGCGGGCCTTGAAGCCGGGCGACGAAGTCATCACGGTTGCCGCCGGATTTCCGACTACCGTGAATCCGATTATCCAGTGTGGACTGATTCCGGTATTCGTTGATGTTGAGATCCCCACTTACAACGTGGATGTGGCACGCTTGGAGCAAGCGCTCTCGCCGCGAACGCGGGCGGTGATGCTGGCGCACACGCTGGGCAATCCATTTAATGTCGATGCCGTGATGGAACTCGTCCGCCGTCACGATCTATGGCTTGTGGAAGACTGTTGCGATGCCGTCGGGTCGGAATATCACGAACGCAAAGTGGGAACGTTTGGCGATCTTGCGACCACGAGTTTCTATCCCGCTCATCACATCACCATGGGCGAGGGCGGATGCGTTTTGACCAACGCGCCCCTGTTGAAGACCCTGGTTGAATCGTTCCGCGATTGGGGGCGTGACTGCTGGTGTGATCCGGGCAAGGACAATACCTGTGGCAAGCGCTTCGACTGGCAACTTGGAGAGCTGCCCTACGGCTATGATCACAAGTACACCTATTCTCACATCGGCTACAACCTAAAAGCCACGGATATGCAGGCTGCGGTCGGCGTGGCTCAGCTTGGCAAGTTGCCGTCTTTCATCGAGACACGGCGCAGAAATTTCGCCCGGCTCAGAGAAGGTCTGCGGGACCTCGAAGAGTTCTTTGTTCTGCCCGACGCTACCCCCGGATCGCTGCCGAGCTGGTTCGGATTTCCTTTACTGGTCAGGGCTGGCGCTCCATTTACACGTAGCGATTTTGTGCGCTTGCTCGATGCAAAGAAGATCGGCACGCGGTTGCTGTTCGGTGGAAACCTGGTGCGGCAGCCGGCCTACCGCGATCTTGCTTATCGTGTCGCCGGGACGTTGGAGAACACCGATCAAGTCGCAGATGGTGTGTTCTGGATCGGCGTGTATCCGGGACTTACGCCGCAGATGTTGGATTACGTCGTGGATTCATTTCACGCAATCGTTGCCGAGAGGCCTGAATTATGTCGCAAGCAGGAAGCGTAGGACCACAAGTCCGAATCGGAAACAAGATTGTGGGTGCAGGCCACCCTTGTTACGTAATCGCCGAAATCGGTATCAACCATAACGGCGACGTCGATCTTGCAAAGCGCCTGATCGGCGTTGCCATCGCCGCCGGTTGCGACGCGGTCAAGTTCCAGAAGCGGACTCCGGAAATCTGCGTGCCGGCCGCACAGCGCGAGGTTCTGCGCGAGACTCCGTGGGGCATCCTGACCTACATGGAGTATCGCAAGAAGGTAGAGTTCGGCCCGGAAGAATATGCATGCATTGATGGCTGCTGCCGGGAGGCCGGCCTGCAGTGGTTTGCCTCCTGCTGGGACGAGGACTCAATCGATTTCATGGAGCGATTCGATCCGCCCTGTTACAAAGTGGCCTCTGCCACCCTAACCGATCTCAGCCTGCTGCGTAAGCTGCGCGGCATCGGCAAGCCTGTCGTTCTCTCCACAGGGATGAGCACCCTGGAAGAAATTGATGAGGCAGTCGAAGTGCTTGGCACCGCCAATCTCGTCTTGCTGCATTCGGTCAGCTCCTATCCGGCGCACTACGAGGAGCTGAATCTCCGAGTCATTCCCGTCCTGCAGGAACGTTATAAGGTTCCAGTGGGCTATTCGGGACACGAGACCGGACTGCCGTCCTCGGTAGCTGCGGTCGTGCTCGGTGCCTGCATGGTGGAACGGCATGTCACCTTAGATCGCGCGATGTGGGGCTCGGATCACGCGGCCTCACTGGAGCCAAACGGGATCACCCGCCTGGTGCGAGATATCCGTTTGGTGGAGACCGCGCTGGGAGACGGAACAAAACGGGTGACGCCGAGCGAGTTGGCGATAAGGGAGAGGCTGCGTCGCAGCAAAGTTCATGCCGCATCCTAGGCCGCAAGACGAAAAGTTGGCGGGCGCGAACGTTCCCGACGCTATCAGCTTCCAGGGACCCATTGCCGCGCTCATTCTTGATTTTGACGGCGTTTTCACCGACAACAAGGTGATTGTGACCGACGACGGCAGGGAGGCTGTCATATGCGACCGCAGCGACGGGTACGCCATTGAACAGTTGAAGCGCACCGGTTTGCCCATCCTCGTCCTCTCTACCGAAAGAGTTCCCATTGCGCGTTTCCGCTGCGAGAAGCTCGGACTGGAGTGCACTCATGGCGTGGACGACAAAGCTGCGGCGCTGCGGCAGTGGCTGAGCGCACACAACATCGCCGCCCAGCAGACCGTGTATGTTGGGAACGATGTGAATGACATTGGATGCATGCAGATAGTGGGCCACCCGGTGGCCGTTGCCGATGCCTATCCAGAGGCGATTGCCGCCGCGCGATACGTGCTAGCGGCCAGCGGAGGCCATGGCGCGGTGCGCGAGATTGCGCTTGCGCTTGCGCAGCATTTGCGTAGAACGGGGTGAGTTTGCAATGAAGCTTTCAGATTACGTTATGCGGTTTGTCGCCGCGCAGGGAGTGAAGCATGTCTTCTTGGTGGCCGGCGGCGGGGCCATGCATCTGAATGACTCGCTGGCGCGGTGCAAGGAACTACAGTTTGTTTGCAATCACCACGAGCAGGCTTGTGCCATCGCGGCAGAGAACTACGCCAAAGTCAGGAATGGCCTCAGCGTGGCCCTGGTCACCACCGGACCGGGCGGCACAAACGCCGTTACGGGCCTGGCAGGGGCATGGCTGGATTCTTCTCCGTGCCTGTTCATCTCCGGTCAGGTGAAGCGAGCCGACCGCATGTATAGAGCCGATGGCACGCCACTCGGGGTGCGGCAGCGCGGCCCGCAAGAGTTGGACATTATTCCCGTGGTGAGTCCGCTGACCAAGTATGCCGTAACGGTGACTGACCCCGCGACCATCCGGTACCACCTTGAGAAGGCCGTCCACCTCGCTACCACGGGACGTCCTGGGCCGGTGTGGATTGACGTTCCACTGGATGTGCAGGCAGCCAGGATTGATGAGACCTCGTTGGTTGCTTACACGCCGGAGCCCGCGCCGGTGGCGGACGAACTCGCTGGCGAAGTGCGCAAGGTCATCCAGGCCTTCAACCGCGCCGAGCGTCCGTTTCTGCTGGTGGGCAACGGCGTACGCCTGTCCCACGCGGAAAAAGACTTCCAGAAGCTGATGCAATTGTTAAACCTGCCCGTGGGCACGACGTGGCTCTCCATGGATTTGTTCGGAGAGGAAAACCGGCTGGGCATGGGCAGTCCTGGCATGCTGGCTCCCCGGGGCGCAAACTTCGCCATGCAAAACTCAGATTTTCTGCTCACGGTGGGCGCGCGCATGGACCTCGCTGTCTCCGGCTGGAACCCGCAAGAGCTGGCACGCCAGGCCCACAAGGTGATGGTGGATGTGGATGCCGCTGAACTCGCGAAGCTCTCCGGCGCAGTGCAGCAGCCAATTTGCTCGGATGCTGGCGCATTTCTGCGCGAGCTTCTGGCGCAGGCAGCGGCCATCGAGCCGCGAGACCGCTGCGCATGGAACCTGCGATGCGAGCAGTGGAAACAAAAGTATCCGGTCATTCAAAATGCGCATCGCGAGCCGGGCCCGGTCAGCATTTATCATCTGGCAGAGGTGATTGCACAAGCCGCCGAGCCGGGCGACCATATCCTTTCCGGCAGCTCCGGCGTGGGCATTGAGATTTTCCTCTTTGCCTACCCGTCGCGCACTGGCCAGCGGGTTATCCACACCGCGGGTTTGGGTGCTATGGGCTATGGCATCGCGGCCAGCATTGGCATCAGTATTGCCACCGGTCACAGCCGCACCATCTGTGTGGATGGCGATGGCGGATTCCAGATGAACATTCAGGAATTGGCAACCGTCGCGCACCACAAGTTGCCACTCAAGTTTTTTGTGCTCAACAATGGAGGCTATGCGTCCATTCGAGGTTCGCAGGCCAACTATTTTGGTGGTCCGAACATCGGCTGCACGCACGAAACCGGCATGACCTTGCCCGACATATGCGCGGTGGCAAACGCCTATGGACTGGCCACAGCGCGGATTGAGAACCAGACCGATCTGTTGGCGCAGGTGCGCCGCGTATTGCAGATGCCAGGACCGGTGGTGTGCGATGTGAATGTCATCCCGGACGAAGTACGCGCGCCACGGCTTTCCTCTGTCCAGCGGCCTGACGGTACGTTTGCTTCCAAGCCTTTGGAAGACCTTTGGCCATTCCTGGACCGGGAAGAGTTTCAGGCGAATATGATCGTGCCACCGCTACCGGAGTAACCATGGCGACCTACGAAGAGCAGCTCGATCTTTTGTTGGCCGAGGAGGTTGAGGCGGTCAAAGAACGCGAGCGGACTGCCTTTGACCGTCTCCTGGCCGAAGCCAACGGACGGATTCGACCGCATGTTTGTCATGAGAGCTTCGCACGATGAGAATCCTGATTACCGGCGGCTCGGGATTTATTGGCCGAAACCTCGTGGAGTGCCTCGGCGAGCGATACGACATATCTGCGCCGAGTTCCGCCGAACTGAACTTGCTCGATGAGCGTTCCGTACGCGACTTCCTGCGCTCCGGGGGCTTCGATGTGATTGTGCATGCGGCGACAACGCGCTCCAATCGCGGTCTAAGCGCTCCGCCCGACCTGCTGGATCGAAACTGCCGGATGTTTTTCAATCTGGCCCGCAACCAGGCTCTCTTTGGAAAATTGTTGCACTTCGGCTCTGGCGCCGAGTATAGCCGCGAGTGCCTTCCCGCGTTTGTAAAGGAGACCTACTTCGACACGCGCGTACCCCGCGACGCGTATGGTTTTTCCAAGTACATTTGCACGAAGTATGCGGAAAGAGCTGACAATATCTTTGTTCTGCGGCTCTTCGGCGTCTTCGGAAAATACGAGGCTTGGGAAGTACGCTTCATCTCGAACGCCTGCGCCCGCGTGGTGAAGGGGTTGCCGATCGTGATTCGCCAAAACGTAGCCTTCGATTACCTGTGCATCGAAGAGCTGGCGAAGCTGACGGCATGGTTCATTGAGAATGAACCGCGACAGAAAACCTACAATGTTTGCCGGGGGCGCACGTTCAATTTGCTGGAATTGGCGCAGATGGTAGTGGCAGCTTCGGGGCGCAACCCTGAAATTATCGTGCGCAACGAAGGCATGGGTCCGGAATATAGTGGCGATAATTCGCGCATGCTGGACGAGATCGGCGGCTACGAGTTTCACGAAATGAGAAAATGCGTCCGCAAACTCTACGAGTGGTACGCCGCGCACGCGAGCGACCTCGATGCCGCGCAGTTGAGATTCGATGAGTAGGGAAAAAATTTGAGTACAACCGGACGAATAATGGCCGAGGACGAACTGGAGACCATCCTGCGCGAGATGGCAGCAGAACCCCGCGAAATGTGCATCGCGCGTGAGAAGAGCGCCTTCGACCGACTTGCCGGCGGCGTTCGGCCGATCGCGCTGTTTGGCGCCGGTGCTTTGGGAAGGATGGTGCTTGCCGGGTTGCGCCGTGCCGGCGTTGAGCCGAGGTGTTTCGTCGACAACAACCCGAATCTTTGGGGGAAAGAAGTTGAGGGGCTGCGCGTATTCTCCGCTGCCGAGGCGGCACACCGATTCGGCCAGGATTGCTGCTTTGTGGTTACTATTTATAACGGGACAAAAACACGCCGGCAACTCCGCGACCGGGGCTGCCAGTATGTCGCGCCGTTTGCGGCCTTATTCTGGAAGTATGCCGACGTGTTCATCCCCGGCAACGGAATCGACTTGCCGCACAACCTGCCGCCGTGCGCCGACGAAATCCGGGCTGTTTACGGCATGTTGGCTGACGAGCACTCGCGGCGCGAGGTGTGCGCGCAGTTGCGCTGGCGTTACTGGCTTGACGACAGCGGCATGCCGCCGACGTTAGCCGCGCGTGACCTCTATTTCCCAAGCGAGTTGATTACCCCATTTGATCGCGAGGTTTTCGTCGATTGTGGAGCCTTTGACGGAGAGACTATTCGCAGCTTTCTCGAACACACCGGCGGCCGGTTCGGGCATATCTTTTCCTTAGAGCCTGATCCCGCGAACCGAAGTTTACTGGAGCAGTCAACGATGGCGCTGGGTGCTGGGGTCAGCACCAGAATCACTTTATTACCGTTTTTGGTAGGGAACCAGGACGGCCCGGCGCAGTTTAACGCCGACGGATCAGTCAGTTCGCATATTACGGCGGACGGGGGCATATCTGTGGAGTGCCGCAAGCTGGACAGTATTGCTTGGGCACACCTGCCGACTTACATCAAGATGGATATCGAGGGCGCCGAACCCGATGCCCTGTGCGGCGCCTCCGGGCTACTGCGTAAGCACGGGCCTGCGCTCGCCATTTGCTTGTACCATCGCACCGAGCATTTGTGGCAGCTCCCGCGGTATATTCACGAGACCGCGCCAGGATATGAAGTGTTTATCCGCCGATACGCCGAGGACTGCTGGGAACTGGTCTGCTACGCAGTGCCGAAACATCGGTTAACGGGGCCCTCAACGGGTTCCGCTATTGGGGACTCCGGTTGCGGCGGGGAGTTAAGCCAATGAAAACCATCAGCATCATCACGCCCTGCTATAACGAAGAGCTGAACGTCCGCGAAGTTTATGAGCGCGTGCGCGCGGCCATTGCCGCACTTGGCAATTATCGTTACGAGCACATATTTATCGACAACGCCTCCGAGGACAATACGGTGGGCGTGCTGAAGGCGATCGCGGCTGTGGACAGAAATGTCAAGGTGATCCGCAACACGCGCAACTTCGGCCATATCCGCTCGCCAATGCACGCGTTGCACCAGACGACGGGCGATGTCGTGATCGGCATCGTCGCCGACCTGCAAGACCCGCCGGAGATGATCGTGGATATGGTGCGCCACTGGGAAGCCGGTTCGCCGGTCGTGATCTGCGTGAAAGCGGCCAGCGACGAAAACGGCTTGATGTTCTGGATTCGCAAGCGCTACTACCGGATGGTGAATCGGCTCTCCGGGATTGAGACCTACGAGAACTTCACCGGCTTTGGCCTCTACGATAGAAAAGTGGTGGACGCGATCAAGTCGTTGGACGATCCCTACCCATACTTTCGCGGCATCATCGCCGAGTTGGGCTTCCCGCGCGTTGAATTGCCCTATCACCAACCGGCGCGAAAACGGGGCATAACTAAGAACAATTTCTACTCGCTCTACGACATTGGGATGCTGGGAATTACCAACCTTTCGAAGGTGCCGCTGCGATTGGCGGTATTCGGGGGCTTCGCCGGCGCTTTGCTGTCGGTTCTGGTGGCGCTCGCGTACCTGGTGTACAAACTTCTTTTTTGGAATCAATTCTCACTGGGCGTTGCGCCGCTGGTAATCGGTGTGTTCTTTCTTGCCTCGCTCAATCTAGTGTTCCTGGGCATAGTAGGTGAATACGTTGGGGCGATCCATACGATGGTGCAGAAGCGGCCGTTTGCAATCGAACGGGAGCGGGTCAACTTTGAATACGCCCCCGGGGAGCCCATCCGCGAGTCAGACCGCGTCAAAGATTGAGGTCGAGCGAACGATGGACAAAGTTGAGCAGAGCGGTTGGTCTCGTAGCCTGACCAAGCACATCCCGCCAAATCAATTGGCGCGCTATTTAGTTGTTGGGGTGTGGAATACGTTCTTCGGATACGGAACCTATGCTCTCTTTACGGCGCTTTTGGCTCCGGTGGTACCGCACAGCTACGTGGTCGCACTGGTGCTCTCGAGCCTGCTGAACATCACGGTTTCGTTCTTGGCATACAAGTGGTTCGTGTTCAAGACCAAAGGAAACTACGTGCGTGAGTGGATGCGGTGCGTGGCGGTGTATAGCAGCGGGATCGCCCTCGGTGCATGTCTGTTGCCTATTGTCGTCTATATCCTTCGGCATGGAACGCGATACCAGGCTTCTGCTCCCTATCTTGCGGGCGCGTTGCTGACCGGCTTCGGTGTTCTGTACAACTTCTTAGGCCACAAAAAATTCTCGTTCCGCCAGCCGGAATAGCGCTTTATACCTGTTCGTTGGAAAATGATCGCGAACTTTGCCCGTTCTCTTTCGCTATCGTATGGGGGCGTCTGTCGCGAGCGGATTATCTCGGGAAGGAGCCGATGAATTGGGTCAACAGATGAACGACATGAATCGCGCGATTGGCGATTTGGAATCGCTGGTATCCGCGCCGGAACGGGGTCTGCCGGAGGAGTTGCTGCTGCTCGTCAGCCGGCTCACGCCCTTGGTAAACGTGGATCTACTCATTCAAGACAGTGGCGGTCGTACGCTGCTCACTTGGCGACACGATCGATTCTACGGACCAGGGTGGCACATCCCGGGCGGCATCATTCGTTATAAAGAAAAGGCGATGGATCGCATTCATGCGGTTGCCCGACAGGAGTTGGTCGCGGAGGTTGAGCCAGAAGCGGCGCCTCTGCTGGTGCGCGAGTATATTGACCTTCACGCCGTGGAGCGCGGACACCATATCTCCTTGCTCTACCGCTGTCGCCTGCTCACCCCGCCGGATCCGGCCCGCCGCTTCGTCCCGCAAGACCCGCAACCGGACCAGTGGAAATGGCACGAGCATTGTCCGCCCAACCTGATTGCACAGCAGCTTGAGTACGCAACGTACTTTAAGTGACACTGCCGCGGCGCAGGTCTCCCGCGGAACCGGCCTAAAGCTTCTGTGCCCCGGCGTCGATGAGTTCACTGAGGCACTCGATGCATCGGAGGCGATGTCAAACCGCACTTTCCGTGGCTTTCCTCGTCCTGACGGTAGTTCTATACACGGCAGCGCCCGCGGTGAGAGCGGATCAGCAACCGCCATACACATTTAAAACCGAAGTCAACGAGGTGCGCCTGGCGTTCGTCGCGACGGACCGGCACAATCGGGACGTTGCCGAACTCACTCCAGCCGACATCGCAGTGGTGGATAACGGCATGGTGATTCGCCGCTTCCGCAGCCTGAGCCGCTACCCGCAAGTCAATCTGGACGCTTTGGTGCTCATTGATGCCAGCGAATCGTTGGCGCGGCAATTTTCGCGGGAAATCGCGGAAGCAGCGCGGTTGATTGCAGACGCAAGGTGGGGTCCGGATGACGTGCTATCCATCATGTCTTTCAGCGGCCCGGGGCAGAATTTCGTCTGTGTCCGGGACTGCCGTGAATTGTCTTCTGCAGCTTGGGTTTCGAAGATTCACGCGAGGGGACAGACACCGTTGTTTGATGCCGTGGTTCTGGGCGTGGAGTTTCTCTCGAAGCATCGCGATCCAAACTACCGCCCCGTGTTGATCATCCTCTCCGATGGTGACGACACCATCAGCATGCATTCTTTGCGCGATGCCGCCGTCGCCGCCATGCGGGCCGAAATTCCAATCTACACGCTCAACACCGGAGATCCGAAGAGCGTTACAAGCGGCGGCGGTGTCTTGCGGGATATGGCGGCGCTCACGGGCGGTTGCGCATTCACCCGTGCTCCCGGCGCTCCGCTTGCGCTGGCGTCCGCGGTAGAGGATTTACGAAACGCCTACGTGGTTACCTACGAATTACCAAACCATGCGGAGGGTTTGCACTCCGTCCGCATTCTTCCCACGACCAACACGAATTTGCGTTTGCGCAGCCGCCGGGCCTACTACGCAATTACAGGCCCGTATGGCAAAGGGGGATGAAGTGAAAGTTCGTTTCTTGTTGTTATTGCTTTGGATCTCCGCGGCGGCATTGCCCGTGCACGCTCAGCGGTTTCAGGCCGGAACAATCACTCGCATGCAAACTAAGGACTGCATCATCGTGCACGGCGCCTTTGCAACGGCAATCGGCTCCATGCCGCAGAAGACCGAG
>JBEKQP010000129.1:0-12385 GCA_049519595.1 Candidatus Korobacteraceae bacterium
CAGGAAGCGAATGGAAGACGGCTTGTGGCCCATGAGCACCAGGTCGCGCAGGGTGTAGAAGTTGCCGAGCGACTTGGACATCTTCTCGCCCTCGACCAGCAGGAAGCGCGAGTGCACCCAGACGTGCGCGAACTCCTTGCCGGTGAGCGCCTCCGACTGCGCGATTTCATTTTCGTGATGCGGAAAGATCAGGTCCTCGCCGCCGAGATGGATGTCGAAGCTCTCGCCCAGGTACTCCATGCTCATGGTGGAGCACTCGATGTGCCAGCCCGGACGCCCGGGGCCGATTTCGGTGTCCCAGCTCTGCTCGCCGGGTTTTGGGGCCTTCCACAGGGCAAAGTCGCGCGCATTGTCTTTGTCGTATTCATCCACGTCGACGCGCGCACCGTCGGTCATGCCCGCGAAGTCCTTCTTGCTGAGCTTGCCGTACTCGGGAAAGCTGGAGATGCGGAAGTAGTACGAGCCTTCGTCGCTGCGGTAGGCGTTGCCCTTGGCGACCAGATTGGCAATGAAGTGCGCCATTTCCGGGATATGCTCGGTCGCTCGCACCAGCTTCTCCGGGGATTGCAGGTTGAGCGTCTGCATGTCGTCCAGAAAAGCCTGGGTGAATTTGGCGGTGTAATCGGCGATGGGCACGCCCTTCTGCATGGCGTTGCGGATGATCTTATCGTCGACGTCGGTGATGTTCATGACGTGCTTGAGGCGGTATCCGCTCTGCAGCAGGAAGCGGCGCAGTACATCGACCGCGATAAAAGTGCGGAAGTTGCCGATGTGGCCGTAGTCGTAAACGGTGAGCCCGCAGGCATACATGCGGACGAGGTTATCGTCGAGGGGTTTGAATTCCTGAACCTTGCCGGAGAGCGTGTTATAGAGCTGGAGCGCCATTGTTGCGTCCTTATTCCAGAACTGAATCTTTGATTCTAGACCAGTTTAGCGAAAGGCGTAGTCGTGGAGTAGCCGGGCAGATGTACGGCGTCCTGACAAGTACTGCCACCCGAGGGTGCGGCGGGGTCAAACGGGACGGGGCGGGGCGGAAGGGGATCCGAGCCCTCGCAATATTTCATGTACTATAACTGCGGGAGTGGTGTTATGCGGCGAACGACGACTGTAATTTCTCTTCTGCTCCTGCTGGCCGCAGCTGCCGCGGCTCAGATCGCATTTAACCCCAAGCTCTACGACCCTGACGCCAATGCCAAGGCGGAGATCGCCAAGGCGCTCCACGAAGCTGGACGGGAACACAAGCGGATTCTTCTCGTCTTCGGCGCCAACTGGTGTCCCGATTGTCACGCGCTCGATTACCGCTTCCACCAGGAGCCGATCAAGGCGTTGGTGGAAAACAATTTCATCGTCGTGCATGTGGATACCGGCGAGGGCGAAGGACGGTACGCTAAGAACATCGAGCTGGCGGATCAATACCAGATTCCGCTGAAGAAAGGCATTCCGGCTATCGCTGTGCTGTCGGAGAGCGGAAGGCTGCTGAGCAGCCAGAGGGATGGCCAGTTCTCATCCGCCCGCCGGCTCGACCCGCAGCAAATTGTTGATTTCCTGAATCAGTGGAAGCCGCCGAAGCGCAGCACTTAGCGCCGACGCCAACTCCAACTATAGCCGGCGTAGAGCAGATTGGAGTCAACGCCCGGGTTTCTGTCGGCCGAGTTGGCGTTGGAAATGTGGTGGAATTTGTAGCCGATGCTAACCGACTGGTTCTCCCGATGCCAAATCTGCAAGCCCGCTCCCCAGCCCACCGCGAAGTTGAACTGCGACGAACCGGTCACGGGGACCTGCTCGGTGAAATAGAGGATGCCCGCCGTCCCGTTGATGTAGGGCTGGAGCGCGCGATGGCGGCGGAAGTTTACCTGTAACCCGATGGGAGATGTGCCTCCGCCGTAGATTGCGCGCCTGGTGCCGGCAGCATCGACCTGCACCAAAAACTTTCCCTGCACCACATTCACCTGCCGCGGTTGGTTGATGACAGCGACCGGAACCATCTCGACCGTGTATTTCAGGGCCCAATGGTCGTGGGCGACAAGCACCCGCGCATATTGAAGATTCAGCTCGGTAAAAGGACGGTCCGTGGTGATGCCGATCAGCGTCGGATTATCTGGCGAGTACCCTGCCCAGAAACCAAGTTCATTGGTGCCGCGGTCGAGCGAACGGCCATCATCAGCAAAGCTAGCCACGGCAAAGACAAGCAGGCAAAGTGCTACGGCAGCGGATTGCAAGGCAAGGGCTCTGATTTTTCTCATCTTCATTCTTTGTTCTCATCCAGAATGACAACCAATAGGGAGGCTCTGAAGACGCCTTGCCAGAAGAGCCGAGGCCCCTCAGAGGCTAAAGCCGCATTTGGTTTCGCTGGTCATACGTACGGGCTAAAGCCCGTACCCTTCAAAACCTTCTCTTGTTCAGAGTTTCCATCGTACGCAAAGTTCCGGAACAACGCACCTATGTCAGCTTACCTGTAGCGGCAAAGGCGCGCCAAACAAAAACGCGGTCTTTCCCGGCTATGTTTGGCGGCGCGGCTGTCGGGCAATCTGGTACTATTCGTCTTTCCATGAATCGCACTGGCGCAAATGTCGTTCGTATGGAAGCGGAAGCCTTGCGGCAGTTGGCCGACCGCATCGACGGCCCCATGGCCGGGACGTTTCGCCGCGCCGTGGAATTGCTTTCCGGCTGCGCGGGACGCGTGGTTGTGACGGGCCTGGGAAAGAGCGGCTTGATCGCGCGCAAGATCGCCGCCACGCTCAGCTCGACCGGAACCCCGGCGCTGTTCCTGCATCCGGCCGAGGCGCTGCACGGCGACCTTGGCATGATCGTACGTGGCGATACCGTGATTGCACTCTCGGCCAGCGGCGAGACCGAGGAGATTCTCGAACTGCTGCCCAACATCAAACGGCTGGGAATTCGGCTCATCAGTTTCACCTGCGACGCGCTCTACCCGCCGAATGCAAACCCCAGCGATCCAAACGCGGGATTGCCGGGGGCCCCGAGCAGCCGCAGTTCGCTGGCGCAGGCCGCCGACATTGCCATGGACTGCTCGGTTGCCAAAGAGGCCTGCTCGCTAGGGTTAGCGCCTACCACGTCCACCACGGCCATGCTCGCCCTCGGCGATGCGATTGCCGTCGCGCTTTCCGAGAAGCGCGGCTTCCGGGAAGAGGACTTCGCCAACCTGCATCCGGGCGGAAAGATCGGCAAGCGCCTGATGCGAGTGTCGGCGTTGATGCATACCGGCGAAGCGATCCCGAGGATTTCAGCACGGACGCGCATGGCCGATGCGATCTTCGAGATGTCGAGCAAAAAGCTCGGCATGACGACCGTAGTGGAAGGCGAGATCCTCGCCGGCGTGATCAGCGACGGCGACTTGCGCCGCTTGCTCGAGCGTCGAGGCAAAGATATCCTCGACCTTACGGCGGGAGAATGTATGACCCGGACACCGAGAACGATCTCGCCGGACGAGTTCGCCACCGCAGCCCTGGAGGTCATGGAGCAAAAGAAGATCACCTCACTCGTCGTCGTTGACAGTGAAGGCCGGGTTCAGGGAGTGCTGCATTTGCACGATCTGTGGGGCACGCAGATGATTTAAGCTTTCACGAACTACGATGTATTTCACACCTAGCGCAACTGCGCACGCAGGACAGCCATCCATGACTTATGTACCGCAACAGGAGATTCGCATCACCAACACGGCGGATTATCGCGAGCGCTATGCCAACAGCGTACAGGTGCGGGTGAACGTCTGGGATTTTTTCCTTGTTTTCGGCACGCTCCAGCCCAGCGAAACGCATGTTGAGGTGCAGAACTTTCAGGGCGTCTACCTGAGTCCGCAGCAGGCCAAGGCACTGGCTGGGCTGTTACAGCAAAACGTTGCCAGTTACGAGCAGACGTTCGGGGAGATCAAACTCGATCCGAAGATGGCTCCCGGCCCAATTCACTAGCGGAGCAATGGAACGGAAGCCGCAAAGCCCTTCGCTCCCTTCGGCGCAATGGAGGCCAGCTGGCAAAGTCGCGACCAGCCCGCGTGTGCGGCGGCTTTCGCCAGGCTTTGACTTTGGCTTGATTTTTTGCGCGATTTTTGTCCTGCACGCAGCGCTGCTGCGGTTGCCGTATTTCTCCGATGAGGCCGGTTATTTCGTTCCGGCAGCCCGCGACATCCTTCTGCACGGCACGCTGATTCCGCAGACTACGCTCTCCAACTCGCATCCCCCGCTGGTGATGCTCTGGGCGGCGATGTGGTGGAAGTTAAGTAACTTTGCACCGGTCGTGACGCGCACGGCCATGTTGCTGCTGGCCGCCTTCGGGCTGCTTGGGTTTTATCGGCTGGCGGAGCGCGTGGCCAACCGGCAGGTCGCGCTGGCATCGTTGGGGCTGACCGCGCTTCATCCGGTCATCTTCACACAGAGTTCCCTGCTCCAACTTGACATTGGGGCATTCGCCTTTACCGCATGGGCCGTCTACTTCTACATCTCGGATCGGCGCGCTGCTTCAATCGGCTTCTCCGCTCTGGCCACGCTGTCCAAGGAAACGGCTTTCATCACTCCCCTGGTTTTTTTCCTCTGGGAAGCAGGCGGTTATCTACGGAACCGCGCTGCCTTGACGCAGCAGACTTCATCCCACCACGCGCAGCTACCGCGCGTATCGGGGTTCCGGGCGGCTGGGCAATTACTCGCCGCGGTTCCGCTGCTGGCATGGTACGGCTATCACTATCTGCGTACCGGCCGGGTCTTCAACCCAGAGTATTTGTCTTACAACGTCTGGAGCGCCTTTTATCCTCTACGTATTCCGCTCGCGGCGTTGGTCCGCCTGTGGGACGCTGCGGGATGCATGAACCTGTTCTTGCTGACCATACCCGCCCTGATCGTGTGGAGATTGCGGCCAGCACCCGACAGGCGCGAACAGGAAGAGGTCATCGATCGTCGCGTGCAGGCCGTCTTTTGCATGCTGATTGCGGCGTATGTGCTGACGCTGTCGTTCGTGGGCGGGGCCGAACTGGCGCGATATATGATTCCGGTGATTCCCCTGGTGATCATCCTGGCGGTTGCGGAACTTTACCCCAACACGCACGATCAGGGGATGTGCCGGAGTTCCCTGCGACGCGCGCTTTTCCCTTGGCGAGGATGGTGCGCGGTCTGTGCCGCGGCCTTCGTGCTGGCGCTGGTCACGAGCCCGCCCTGGAGAATCGCGCCGGAAGATAACCTCACCTACGCGCGCTTCGTCCACCTGCACCAGCAAGCCGCCAGCTATTTGGAACGGCACTATGCGCATGATCGTATTCTGACCGCCTGGCCCGCTTCCGACGAGTTGAACCGGCCCTTTCTCGGCTACGTTTCCAGCCCTCTTGCGGTGGTGCGGATCGAGAATTTTACCGCCCCGGAGGTGTTCAAGGCGGCGCAGCAGCGGCAAGCCTTCGATGTCGCTTTCGTGTTCTCCACCAAGTATGACCCTCCGTCAAACCCGCTCGGCCATTTCGCCTGGTGGAACCGGATGGAAGAGCGTTTCTTCGATTATCACTACGATGTTTCGCCGGCGACTGCGGCAGCATTGCTGCATGGCCGCATTGTCTGGGAGCAATCTTCAGGCGATGAGTGGGCGGCGATTATCGAACTCGATGAGATTCGCGACGCCCGCCTGGAGCGAGGTTGTTTCGTAAACCGATTTCCGGAAGAACAGGCAATCACCTCAGGGGCTAAAGCCCGCATTCTTGTTGGCTATGGACGACATGGCTGAAGCCGTGCCCCTTCAAAAAACTATCTATAAACGGGATCTAACCGGTTGCGCCATCGGCCGGTGAATTGGATACCAGTCGGCGGGCGGTCAGGAATATCTGCTCGAACATCGCCACCGTCAGCCTTCCGGTTGCAGTATTTTGGTTCGAAGGATGGTAGGACGCCAGCAGGATGATTCCGTTCGGCAGGGTGTAGCTGGCACCGTGACCAAAGCTGTAACCGCTCTTGCTCTTCAGCACGCCAACCCGCTTCAGATGATTCAGATAGGCGTCGAAGCCGATCCTGCCCAGCGCGACGACGACCTTCATCTGCTTCAGGGCTTGCAATTCCCGATCGAGAAAAGGAGCGCAGTTGGCTAGTTCCTGCGGAGACGGCTTGTTATCCGGCGGGGCGCAGCGCACGGCGGCGGTGATGTAGGCATCCAGCAGGCGCAGTCCGTCGTCTCGGCTGTCGGCGTTAGGCTGAGACGCGAACCCGGCGCGGTACAGGATTGGGTACATGAAGCGTCCCGAGGAATCGCCGGTGAAGGGACGGCCCGTACGGTTGCTGCCGTGGGCTCCGGGCGCAAGCCCGAGGATGACCACCCTGGCCTGCGGATCTCCGAAGCCGGGCACGGGCTTGGCCCAGTAGTCATGATCGAGATAGGCGCGGCGCTTTTCGCGTCCGACGGTTTCGCGGAACTCAACCAGACGCGGGCAGCGCCGGCAAAGAATCACCTCCCGATTGAGTACCTGTAGGGCAGACGGCATGAGGCTATTCTATGACCTGTGGAAAGTTCCATAACCTGCGGAAAGCGGCATTGCTGCCAAGTTAGCCGAGCTGCGGTCGATAACAAGTTGCAGCCGTGGAATGACAAATACCTTCCGTCACTCGGCCATCAGCCCACCGACGCGTACAATAGGCAAGGGGAAGTCAGCCCACTCAACGGCCAAACGCGTCAGGCTCATCCATCAGCTCTCACGGAAGCAGCAGTTCGCTCCCGGGCGGTGGGTTTGACCGGGTTCGGTTGTCTCTCTTACACTATTTTTTCGCCTGGCTTGCGTCGGCTTCACGGGCGCGAAGCTGAAGTCCCGGCGCAAGCCGTAGGTGGCCATCCATTTTTGGCGCACACTTTACACTGATCTGAAGGCACTTCCTTGACTCCAACAGAAGAAAGCAAGACCGAAAGTCCTAACCCCTGTCAGCGAGAGGTTTCCGTCGAAATCCCCGCCGATGTGGTGGCTAAAGAAGAACAGACCGTTATCAGCGAGCTTCAGAAGCATGCCCGCGTTCCGGGCTTCCGGCGCGGCAAGGTTCCGCCGGGCGTCATTCGCCAGCGCTTCGGCGAAGACATCAAGAGCGAGCTGGTCGAGCACCTGATTCCGCGTTACTTCCGGCAGGAAACCGAAAAGCTGCACCTGGTTCCGGTTTCGCAACCACAGGTGACCGATATTGATTTGGCCGGAGGCAAGCCGATGCGTTTCAAGGCGAGCTTCGAGGTCCTGCCGGAGATCGACGTCAGCGGCTACCAGGAGATTCGCCCCGAAAAGAACGAAATCTCGGTGACGGACGAAGAGGTCGACCAGGCACTTGCAAACCTGCGCGAGCAGCATGCAACCTACGAGAACGTCGAGGAGGCCCGCGCGCTCCAGGACAGCGACTACGCCCAGGCGGCGTTTAGCGGAACGTCAGGAGAAGCCGACGCTAACCCGATCAACGTTGACGACGTGCTGGTAGAGATTAGCGGCGCCAGCACGATGAAGGAGTTCAGCGATAACTTGCGCGGCGCCAAGGCGGGCGAGGAGCGCAGCTTTGATGTCACCTACCCGGAGGATTTCTCGGACAAACGGCTAGCAGGCAAAACGGTTCACTACAATGTCCAGATAAAGAGCATCAAACGTAAGAGCATGCCGGAGCTGACCGACGACTTTGCCAAGGAAGTCGGCGCCGAGTTCGAGTCCCTAGAGAATCTGAAACTTCGAATCCGGGAAAGCATCCAAGCGGGTAAGCAGCAGGAAGAGGAGCATCGAGGCAAAGACAAGCTGGTGCAGGACTTGGTGACCAAGTTTGATATCGCGGTGCCAGAATCGATGGTTGAGCAGCAGATTGACACCCGGCTGGACCGCGGCCTGCGCGCCTTAGCCGCCCAGGGAATGCGCACTGAAGACTTGAAACGCATGGACATGGGCCGTTTACGCGAAGGCCAGAGACAGGCTGCACGCCGGGAGGTTCAGGCATCTTTACTGCTCGATAAGATTGCCGACCTGGAAACCGTCGAGGTCAGCGACGAAGAGCTGAATAAGGAGATCGAATCCCTCGCCAAGCAGATGCAACAGACCGCAGAGGCTGTCCGTAAGCGGCTGGACGAGACCGGCTCGGTCGACCGTATACGGGCACGGATCAGGAACGATAAGACTTTGGAAATGCTGTATGGCAGGACGGGCTAATAGGTTTTCTTTGTAGAACCACGAGACGGGAGCTCCGGAACGCAAAATTCGCCTCCGGCGCGGCTCCCCACAGGCATTAAATCGCTAGTATTATGTATCGGGGAGCGTCGTGCCGGCAGTAGCGGCGCCCCTGGCAAGCCGTTTTCCGAGCGGGATTCCACCCCGCCACGCGCAAAAGCGCGCCGTGGGGACCCCTTGAGTGCGCCGACGCCTTTTGATGTCGCAACTATGGCGGAGGGACGCATGGATGATAAAGGAGCGAACCTATGCTTGTGCCCATGGTAGTCGAACAAACCAGCAGGGGCGAGCGTGCGTATGATATCTATTCCCGTCTGTTGCGGGACAACATCATCTTCCTCGGGACTCCGATTGACGACCAGGTCGCTAATCTCATCATTGCGCAATTGCTCTTCCTGGAAGCGGAAGATCCCGAAAAGGACATATCGCTCTACGTGAATTCGCCTGGCGGTTCGATTACGGCGGGCATGGCGATCTACGATACTATGCAGTTCATCCGGCCGGACGTGGTGACGATCTGCATCGGGCAGGCGGCGAGCATGGGTGCGTTGCTGCTGGCGGGTGGCGCTGCCAAGAAGCGGTTTGCCCTGCCGACGTCACGCATTCTTATTCATCAGCCGCTCATCATGGGCGGAGGCATCTCCGGACAGGCAACCGATATCGATATTCAGGCGCGTGAAATTCTCCGTATGCGTGAGATCACCAACCAGTTGCTGGCCAAACACAGCGGCCAGATCCTGGAAAAGGTCGAGCGCGACGTGGAGCGCGATTTCATCATGAACGCTCAGCAGGCCAAGGAGTATGGGCTGATTGACGAGATCATCTTCAAGCATCGCTAGGGTATCGTGCTGCTTTTGGGGGTCGGGTGGTTACCTGTGAGTGTACCAATGGGGACTTCCATTGGGAGTAAAGTTGTAGTTCAATAGGCGAACTACTTCAGCGATGAATTCCCCCGGCAGCGTGACAGCGGCGCTGGCGCGCGTGCCGGATGAGAAGGCGAATGAGAGGCGGGAGCGTTCCCGCGCAGCCTGGTGGACCAGGCGAAGCAAGAGATCGGCAAGTGCATGGTAAGTATTGAGGAGTCACATGAGAAGGTCAGGTTCCGACGAAGTTTTGCGATGCTCCTTCTGCCACAAATCTCAGGACGCTGTCGCCAAGTTAATCTCTTCCCCCAGCGATTACCCACGGGCGTATATCTGCGACGAATGCGTTGCGGTCTGTAATTCGATTCTCGAGGACGACCGCAGTGAAGCGCAGCCAGCCGCCGCTCCGAGCCAATTGCCCAAGCCGCACGAGGTGAAGGCTTTTCTCGACGAGTACGTCATTGGCCAGGAACAGACCAAGAAGAAGCTCGCAGTCGCGGTTTATAACCACTACAAGCGCGTCTACATGAACAAGCAGCGGAACAGCGATATCGAGCTCTCGAAGTCGAATATTCTGCTGATCGGTCCGACGGGTACCGGCAAGACGCTGCTTGCGCAAACCCTGGCCAAGATGCTCGACGTGCCCTTCGCTATCGTCGACGCGACTACGCTTACCGAGGCTGGATACGTCGGCGAAGACGTCGAGAACATCATCCTGAAGTTGTTGCAGTCTGCCGACGGCGACGTGGCGCGGGCTCAGACTGGGATCATTTATATCGACGAAATCGACAAGATCGGCCGCAAGGACGAGAACCCTTCGATTACCCGTGACGTGAGCGGCGAGGGCGTACAGCAGGCTTTGCTGAAGATCCTTGAAGGCACGGTAGCCAACGTCCCGCCGCAGGGCGGACGCAAGCACCCGCACCAGGAATTCACCCCGGTTGATACGACTAACATCCTGTTTATCTGCGGGGGCGCATTTGTTGGCTTGGAAAAGGTGATCGGCCGGCGCGTCGGAAAACGGGCTATGGGGTTCCGCTCCGACGAAGCCCAGGGCGGCCAGCAGGAATTGATCGGCGCCGCCAAGCGCGACAGTGAGTTGCTGCGCAGGGCCGAGCCACAGGATCTGATCAAATTCGGGTTGATTCCTGAATTTGTGGGCCGCCTGCCTGTAATGGGAGTCCTTGAGGATCTGGATGAGGATGCGCTGGTCGAGATTCTAACCAGGCCGCGCAACGCGATCACCAAGCAGTACCAGCGGTTGTTCGAGTTTGAGAACGTCAAACTGTGCTTCACCGCCGAGGCTCTGCGAAGCATCGCTCACGAGGCCACGCTGCGCAAGGTGGGCGCTCGCGGATTGCGCATGATCCTGGAAGAATTGATGCTTGACCTGATGTACCATCTGCCGAGCCAGAAGAAGGTGAAAGAATTTGAAGTGACCCGCGAGATGGTCGAAAAGCGTGACTTGGCTATCGCCATGCTCGAAAAGGCCGGCTAATCAGTTTGTCTTTTTGTTCGGAGAAAGGGCTTATCCAAGCCCTTTTTTGTTTGGGTGCGTGTTCCCGGATCCGTGGTCATTACGAAAGGTCAGCGTACCCCTGAGCCTGTTGGCACCTATGGGATGGACAGCCATCGGATAATCAGCTTCAGGGATGGCTTATTGGGAAGATTTTCTCTCTGAGAACGTTCCCGAATCAGAATTCATCATCGAAACAATTAGGGTTGTATCAAAGGGAGTACTGCAGCCCGGGCCGGTGGTTGCCGTAGGATGTCTCATGTAGTAGGCTCGAACTAGCCGTAGGCTCTGGCGTGACGAATCTGAAGGCGGGCCAAACAGGGAGTTGTACTGAGTGAGTTCCAAAGAAAAATTCGAGACTAAAAAGCTGCCGATGATGCCCATTCGGGACGTCGTCATCTTTCCGTTCATGATGACACCATTCGTCGTGGGGCGTGAATCGAGCGTTCGGGCGCTGGAAGAGGCGTTGGCCCACGACAAGAGGATTTTCCTGGCCACGCAGCACGATGCCAGCATTGACGAACCGAAGCCGAACGAGATCTACCAGGTGGGCACGATCGTCAACATCGTCCAGAGTCTCAAACTCCCTGACGGGAATATCAAGGTATTGGTAGAAGGACTCGAACGCGGCAAAACCTTGCAGGTCACCGAGGTGGGTGGCTATCTCGAGGCATCTGTCCGCACCGTGAAGAACACGACGGACGTGACGCCGCAGCTCGAAGCCGCCATGCAACGGGTGATTTCGCAGTTCGAGCAATACGTGAAGCTGTGCCAGTCGCTCAACTACGAGACTATGGCCGCCACGGTCCGCCCAGACGATATTGCCAAGCTGACCGACACCATCGCCGCCAATCTCCAGCTCACGATAGAAGAGAAGCAGGAACTGCTGGAGATCTTCGATCCGGCAGACCGCCTGAACCGAGTGCTCGACGTTCTGGACATAGAGATCGAGAAGCTGAACATGGATCGCACCATCCAGTCGCGGGTTAAACGCCAGATGGAGCGCGCACAGAAGGAGTACTACCTTAACGAGAAGATCAAGGCGATTCAGAAGGAACTCGGGCGCGGCGAAAAAAGCGAATTCGACGAGTTGAAGAAGAAGATCGACAGCTCCGGCATGCCGAAGGACGTTCACGAAAAGGCGTTACAGGAGCTTAAGAAACTGGAGGCTATGCCTCCGATGTCGGCCGAATCCACCGTCTCCCGCAACTATCTGGATTGGCTTTTGGCGGTGCCCTGGAAGAAAAAGTCCAAGGAAGTCAGGGACATCGAGTTTGCCGAGAAGACTCTGAACGAAGATCATTACGGACTGGAAAAGATTAAGGATCGCATTCTCGAGTTCCTTGCCGTGCGGCAGTTGGTGAAAAACCCGAAGGGTTCAATTCTCTGTTTCGTCGGACCTCCGGGTGTCGGCAAGACTTCACTTGGCATGAGTATCGCCAAGGCAACGGGCCGAAAGTTCGTGCGCATGTCGCTGGGCGGAGTTCGTGACGAGGCGGAGATTCGCGGTCACCGCCGCACCTACATCGGCGCGCTGCCCGGGCAGATTATCCAAATGATGAAGAAGGCCGGTACGAAGAATCCGGTCTTTATGCTGGACGAAGTCGACAAGATGTCCGCGGACTTCCGCGGCGATCCGTCTTCGGCGCTGCTGGAAGTGCTCGATCCGGAACAGAATTTCATGTTCATCGATCACTACCTGGACGTCGAATACGATTTGTCGCAGGTATTTTTCATCGCAACGGCAAACGTGCTGCACACGATTCCCGCTGCTCTGCAAGACCGCATGGAGGTGTTGCGGCTGCACGGCTACACGGAGCCGGAGAAGCTCGAAATCGCCAAGCA
>JBEKQP010000130.1:0-12204 GCA_049519595.1 Candidatus Korobacteraceae bacterium
GGCTCCGGGCCAGGGCAAGCTTGCCCTGGCCCGGAAGACCAAAACAAAAACCTTCCTGATAAGGAAAATGTGTCAGGCATGTGCCCGGTCTGAAATGTCAGGGATCTGCCCGTCCGTTCACCGATAAGTAAATGCATTGCCCGCACATCAAGACCAACGGGGTCCGCTGCGCACACCCGACCCCAGGCCGGAGCTAAGAGCTAGATGGAAGAGGCTAGAGGCTGGAGGCTAGGAGCTGGAAGCTATTATGTAACCTTTTTGCACTTGGTCATAATCGCGACATGCAGCCGCTCGCTGACTTCGGTGGGCAATTCGTAGATCTCGTGGCAGCGGTAAATCTCAATGGTCTTGCGCGTGGTGTCGAGGACGACTTCGCAATGACCGCACTTGCGCAGATGAACTTCGATCTCGGCGCGCGTCTCCGCGGCAATCGACTGATCGATGACATCGTCGAGAATCGCGAGAAACTCAGTGCAGGTCATGCTTCAACCTCGTTTCCCTTGGGCCCATTTGCCTTCGCGGAAGCCTGCGCCTGCGAAGCCGCCGGAGTTGTTTTCTTGAAGTAGCGGCTCAGACGCTCGCGCAGTTGCAGCCGCGCCCGCAGCAGCCGCGATTTGACGGCCGGCACGCTCAGGCCCAGCGCCTCGGCGGTCTCTTCGGTCGAGAGTTGATCCACGTCGCGCAGCACGAAGACCGTGCGGAATCCTTGTGGCAAGCCCTGAATGGTTTTCTTCAGAATGTTGGCCAGCTCGGACTGGTTGTAGTTCTGCTCCGGATTCGGCGCCCAGTCTGCGAAGTCGCGGGGCACGCTGCCCTCGTCGGTCTGCACATCCTCGTCCATCGAGACCAATTTGCCCGTGCGCCGCTTGCGCAGCCGCATCAGACTCTCGTTTACCGCGATTCGCACCAGCCATGTGTAGAATTTCGAATTCCCCTGAAACTGATCGAGCTTCTCATAGGCCTTGAGAAACGCATCCTGCATCACGTCTTCGGCGTCTTCGCGGTTCTGCGTAATGTGCTGCGCAATCCTGAAGAGCTGCCGCTCGTACTTGCGGACCAGCGTGTCGTAGGCCGAAATATCCCCAGCGCGAACCCTCTCTATCAGGGCGACGTCGGGGTGCTGCTCGCTAATTGGTTGGATGGTCGACATGGGATTCGGATGCGAAAATTTGCTGCATTCCTGACAGGCTGGGAACGATCCGGATGAGCCCGCAAAACATGAGTGTACTGGACGCAGGGTTCTGGAACCAAATCCCAAAACGAGGGCCAAACCGTTACGTCACTGGTTCCCCGGCTCCGCCGGTCGTATCCAATTCGGCTTAAAGTGTAATTATGTTCTGTTTCCCCTACCCGTTGCCTCTCCTCCGGCGCGGTCCCGGTCGTCTTGCTGTTCTGCTCGGATTGTTGATGATTGCGCGGCCCTGTGTGGCGCAATCCACCGCAACCCCCGCTGCAGGCGCCCCCAGCTCAAGCACTGCGCAGTCCAATTCCGCCAAGTCTGCGGCAACGAAGAAATCCACTACGAAAGGCAAGCCCGCGCACCAAACCAGTCGCGCGTCTCGCCTGGCGCATACTGCACGCCTCAAGCAGGCCTTCGTCGCCTCAAAAGAGCTGGAGCCGATGGCCCAGCAATTGGCTACTTTGCGCACGCCGGAAGCTTACGCGGCAGTGGCTGCCTACGCGCACAGCCACACCGGTGAAGCCGCAGCTGCGGCGTATCTGGCTTTGGGACATGCTTACCTGCTGGACAAGCGCTACGCCGATGCGCAAACGGCCCTGGCGCAGGCGCGCCGCGCCGATGGGGAGCTGGCCGACTACGCGGATTTTCTCGACGCCGAGGCCAGTCACTACGCGGATGACGATGCGGTTGCCGAAAACATCCTCCACGGATTTACTGGCCGCTATCCCGAGAGCGTCTTCGACACCCAGGTACCTGAACTCGAGGCCACGGTCCTGCTGGCTTTGGGGAATAAGACCCTTGCGCGCCAGGTGCTCGCCGCAGCCGCCGGCACTCAGGCCGCAGGCCGGCCCGGTTTCGAGCTCGCCGAGGGCCAGGTGGAGCTGGCGCTGGGCCAGCAACAGGCTGCGGAGAATACCTTCAAGCTGCTCCTGCTGGGCCATCCTTTGAGCGATGAGGCCAAAACGGCGCGCGCCAAGCTCACGGAGCTGGGAGCCGAGGCGTTGCTGACCCCGGCCGACCTGCGCTCGCTCGCCGAAGCCTATTACAACGGTGGACGTTACGATCTGGCGGCGGAGCAATTTCAGGCGCTGGAGCGCGAGCCCGGACTCGACACAGAGACCCGGAACGGATTTGCCGTCTCCGAGGCTGCGTGTGAGTACAAGCGAAAGCAGTTGACGGTGGCGGAAGCTAAAGCACTGCCCGACACGGCAGACGAAAACGGCGCGCGGCGTCTGGATCTACTCGCGGAACTGGCCCGCGATCGCGATAACACCGCCGATCTCAAGCAAATCATCGCCGAAATGGACTCCCGGTTCCCGCACAGTCCCTGGCTGGCCGATGCGCTCTTTTCGGCCGGCAACATGTACCTGCTGAAGCGTGATTTTCCAGCTGCCATCGAATATTACGGCGACTTGGCCGTGCGCTTTCCCGGCGACAAAAACGCTGCCGCTGCCCACTGGCGCTCCGGCTGGCTGAGCTACCGGCTGGGACTTTACCCCGCCGCCGAGCGCATCTTCGACGAGCAGATTGGGCTCTATCCCGGCGCCACGGAAACCGTCTCCGCGCTCTACTGGCGCGGACGTTTGTATGAGACACAGGACCACAATCCCTCTTTGGCCGCGGCAAATTACCGTACTATCATCCGCGCCTACCAGCATTTCTTTTACGCGCAAATGGCGCGGCAGCGGCTGGCTTCGCTAGGCAACACGCAGGCCGCGACGCAGCCGCAACTGGATCGCATTCAGCCGTTGCCGCAACCGCATCTCGTCGATAGCTTTCCCGCGGACAGCCCCCACCTGGCCAAGGCGCGACTGCTGGCCAATGCCGGCATGAACGAATACATCGCGCAGGAAATCAAGGCCGACCCCAACTTCTCTGCGATGAGCTCGCTGGCCGAGGGGCAAATCTACTTTTCTTACGGTGAGACGTTTCGCGCGGTTCGCGCCATGAAGCGCGCCATACCGAATGCGGCCTCGGCGTCGATCCCGTCCATCCCGCTGGCCTACTGGCGGATTCTGTTTCCAGAGCCATGGTGGAACACGATCCAAACCGAGTCCGCCAAAAACCATCTCGATCCTTACCTGGTGGCCTCGCTGATCCGGCAGGAGTCGGAGTTCGATCCCACAGCCGTCTCGTATGCCAATGCCTACGGCCTGATGCAGTTGCTGCCGGTCGTGGGCAGGTCCATGGCGCGCGAGGAAGGAATCGCGCATTTCCAGACCTTCCAGTTGCTCGACCCGAACCTGAACATCCGGCTGGGAACGCGTTATTTGCGCCAGATGCTGGACAAATTCGGCGGTGTCGAGGAGTACGCACTGGCCGCCTACAACGCGGGCGACAATCGTGTTGCGGAATGGCAGGCCGCAGGGCCCTATTCCGGCATCGACGAGTTCGTGGAGTCGATCCCCTTTACGCAGACGCGCGAATACGTTGAGGCCATCCGGCGCAACGAAGAAACCTATCGAGCGATCGACGATTTTGCCCGCACTCATGGTCCGGCGGCGGGGTCAGCGTCCCGGTAGCTCCAAGCTCCCTCATTGAGACTTAGGGAACCCCACTCGCCACTCCCCAGTGATGATTCACATTGACATCTTCGCGCGCGCGTGGTGACACTGAGTTGACCGGAGGCATCTCTTCCGGCGAGTGTTTCGCAGCCTGTTTTTCTTGCGAGAACAGAGCCGGGCGGAATCAAGGTCGCGGCTCGGAACCATCAACCCAGGAGGGAACGATGGCAGCCGACTTGCAGTTTCTGGAAGAGTGGATCCCCGAAAGAATGGACCCAGGAACGGTTTTTGTGCTGGAGAACCAGGACAAGCTGGGCCAGGCGCAAAATCCATATGTAGCCGTGATGTCGTGCCCGCGCTGCGGGACGTTGGGGCTTATTACCCGCCAGCAACTCTACGCTGGCGAGACGATGATTTGCGGAGGCGACTCCTGCTCGGCAGAGTATCGGCTTGATGGCGATGCCATCTGTTACCGACCGGCGCAATAATGCGCTACTGCTGTAATTTGTAATCCGCTCCGGTGGTCTTGGCCCCTGCCTGCTGCGGAGTGGGAAGTTGTGTGCGGTCCCATCCTCCGCCAAGCGCCTGCACCAGTTGGACCGCCGAGGTCATCTCTTCCACCTGAAGAGCGTTCAGGGTCTCCTGGCTGCTTAGCAATGTATTCTGCGCGATCACGACATCGACGTACGGATCCACGCCCGTGTTGTAGCGCACCAATTCCAGGCTCAGATAATCCTGGGCGTCCTTCACCGCCAGTTGCTGGCGCAGGACCTGTTGCGAGTAGATGCGCGTTGCAGCCATACTGTCTTCCACCTGCTGGAAGGCTGTGAGCGTGATTTGCCGATAGTTGGCGACGTCCGCATTGTATTCAGCAACGTACTGGTGCAGTTCAGCGCGGTAAAGGAAGCCGTTGAAGACGACCTGTGAAATAGACGGCCCGATGGACCAGGTGCGGCTCGGCCCGCTAAAAAGGCTGGTCAACGCGGAACTCTCGAATCCTCCATTGGCGCTGAGGGTGACTTGCGGGAAGAACGCGCTGTAGCCGACGCCGATAACTGCGTTGGCCTCGGCTAGAGTGCGTTCGGCCGCGGCAATGTCAGGACGCCGTTCGACAAGCTGCGAAGGAACGCCGGTGGGAATGGGGGGCGCGACATAGACTATCGGCTTTACAGGGATGGAAAAATCCGTCGGCATTTTGCCCAGCAGCATCGCAATGGCATGCTCATATTGTGCACGCAACAGTCCCACGTTGATGGCCGCAGACTGCGCCGCTTCCAGAGTCGTTTTGGCCTCGGCCACGGAAATGTAATCGCCCACGCCCGTGTCGTATTGGGCCTGATTGTAGTCGAGGGATTTCTGATCTGCTGCTACGGTATCGTTGAGGATCAGTTGCAGCATATCCTGTCCGCGAATCTCGAAGAAATACTCAGCCAGGCTGGCTTGCTCGGTCAGCTTCTCCAATTGCAGGTCGGCGGCGCTCACCTGGGAGGCGTACTGCGCCTCACGCACTTCGTTGCGGATCTTGCCCCAGAGATCCGGCGTCCACGAGACATCGATGGGAGTATTCCAAAGCGACGAGGTCTTGCCCGGGTTCGCCTGCGTGGAGTTACTCAGCGTACCGGAACTTTTTGACCGGTTCCACGATGGGGCCGCGGTGATCGTGGGCCAGTATTGCGAACGCGCCTCGGCAATTTGGGCGCGAGCCGCCATGTAATTCTGGAAATACTCCTTCAGGTTCTCGTTATTGATATTGAGCTGTTCTTCCAGCGCATTGAGTTCGGGATCGTTGAAGACCTCCCACCAGTTGCCGCGGAGCATCGCGTCCTGCGGGCTGGCGACCTTCCATCCGCTGGCATCTTGGAAATTGACGGTCGATTCCTTGTAGTTGGGCGCGGTAACTACCGTCGGCGTTGGCGCATGGTAAAACGGGCCGACGTGGCAGCCAGAGAGAAGCGTAAGTAAGCTCAGCGCGCCGGCGGCGAATAAAAGCGAGTTTCGATTCTTCAACTCAGACATGGTCAACGTCCTTCACTTGTTACGGCACCGCTTCTTGCGCGGTTGGCGGCAGCGTGTCGTGGGAACGGCCCAGCGCGCGCAGGCGGAGCCGGTCCATATACAGGTAAACCACAGGGGTTGTGTAAAGCGTGAGCAGTTGGCTCAAAACCAGTCCGCCCACAATCGTGATTCCCAAAGGCTTGCGCAGCTCCGAGCCGGTGCCGGTACCAAAGGCCAGGGGCAGGGCGCCGCAAATGGCGCACATGGTGGTCATCATGATCGGCCGAAAGCGCAGCATGCAGGCGCTGAAAATGGCGTCTCGCGTCGACTTGCCTTCGTTGCGCTCCGCCTGCAGCGCGAAATCGATCATCATGATTGCGTTCTTCTTCACGATGCCGATGAGCAGTATGATGCCGATGATCGAGATGACGTTGAGATCGATGTGGAAGATCATCAGCGCCAGCATGGCGCCTACGCTCGCCGAGGGCAGCGTGGAAATGATGGTCAGTGGGTGAATCAGGCTCTCATAGAGAATGCCCAGCACGATGAAGACAGAAAGCAACGCGGTGACCGCCAGAAGTGGCAGCGTGGAAATCGATTGCTGGTAAGCTTGGGCGGTTCCGGCAAAGAACCCGTGAACCGTTCCGGGCATTCCCAGCTGCTGCTCCATCTCCGTCACTTCCTTGGTGGCGTCGCTGAGCGAGACTCCAGTGCGCAAGTTAAAGGAGACGGTAGCCGATGGGAAAAGACCGGTATGGGGCACCTGCAGCGGCGTGGTATTGGTGTGGGCTTTGATGACGGAGGACAGAGGCGAAACTACATTGAGTCCTGCTGCCGATGAACTCTTGCTCGGTGTGAAGTAGATGTTGTTCAATCCCGACGGATCCTGCCAGTACTGAGGAGCCACTTCCATCACCACGTAATACTGGTTGAGCTGCGTATAGATGACGGAGACTTCAGATTGGCAGAACGCGCTGCAAAGCGAGCTATCGAGCGATTGCGGGGTCTGCCCCAGCCGCGCCGCGGTCACGCGGTCGTAACTGAGCATTTCCTGCAATCCGCCGTTTTGCTGATCGGTGTTCACGTCCTGCAGGTCGGGCATTTTCGTCATATTCGCGAGCAGGATGGGGCCCCATTGAGCCAGATCGGCAGTGCTGTCTGCCTGGATCGTGTATTGATAAAGCGCGCTGGCGCCGCGTCCGCCGATGCGAAGATCCTGCGCCGGTTGCATGGTAGCTGTGGCCACCGGCAGCCTGTTCATCTTCGGCCGCAGGCGGTTGATCACATCCATAGCCGAGGTTTGGCGTACCGCGCATTTCGGGCCCTCCTTGCAACTGCTTCCCAGCGGCTTGAGCGCAATAAACATCATGCCGGCGTTGCCGCTCCCCGTGTAACCGTTGACGTGAGCCACGGCGGGATCCGCTTTGACGATGTTGACCAGAGACAATGCGGAAAAGTTCATGAAAGGGAAGGAGGCATCCTGCGGACCTTGTATGCCGCCCATGATTACGCCAGTGTCCTGCGTGGGAAAGAAGCCCCATGGAATTCTCCAGATGACCAGGCCATTGAGTGCGATGGTGAGCAGGAGCACGATCAAGGTCAATGCTGAGTTATCAAGCACCCACTCCAGAGAGTTCCGGTAGATTGAGACCATGCCATTGAACCCTCGTTCGCTGGCCCGGTAAAGAAAGTTGTGCTTCTCCCCTTCTTTATTCACTTTGAGTAAATACGCGCACATGCACGGGGTCGCGGTTAGAGAAATGACCATCGAGATCACGATAGCCGTTGAAAGCGTGACTGCGAATTCGCGAAAGAGGCGTCCGATGATGCCGCCCATGAGGAGGATAGGAATGAAAACGGCAATCAGCGACATACTGATGGTGAAAATCGTAGAACCGATCTCCGAGGCGCCTTTCATCGCGGCGGCATAGGGCTCCATGCCGCTTTCGACGTGCCGCGTGATGTTCTCCATGACCACAATGGCGTCGTCAACCACAAAGCCGGTGGCGATGGTGAGCGCCATCAGCGACAGGTTGTCGAGGGTATAGCCGAACAGGTACATCGCCGCGAACGTTCCGATAAGCGAGGTCGGTACGGCAACGAAGGGAATGAGCGTGGCGCGAGGGCTACGCAGAAATACGAAGACCATCAGGATGACCAGGCAAACCGATCCGACCAGCGCCTTGTACACGGTATTAACCGAGGCGCGAATCGTGGTCGTGCGGTCGAGAACGATCGTCGTGGTGATGCCCTGGGGAAGCACCGCCTCGAGAAATGGCAGTTGCGCCTTGATGCGATCCACGGTATCAATAATGTTGGCGCCGGGCTGACGGAAGATGACAACAAAGACCGCCCTTGTGCCGTCCGCGTAGGCAGCGGCGCGAAGGTTTTGCGTGGAGTCCACGACATCGGCTACATCCGACAGCCGGACGGCCTCGCCGTTGTGATATCCGACAATCAGCGGACGGTAGTCGGCAGCGTCGGAGATCTGGTCGTTGGTGAGGATGTCTTCGCTGACTCCATTGTCGGAGAGTTGACCCCTCGGCGAGTGCGAGTTTTGCAGGCTGAGCACCGATTGCACGCTGCCGAGCGTGAGGCCGAAGCTTTCCAACTTGGTGGGATTGACCTCGACGCGCACCGAGGGCGTGGCTCCGCCTTGCACTCCCACCTGCCCGACACCTTGAATTTGCGATAGTTTCTGCTCCAGGATCGTGGAGGCAAGGTCATAGAGCTTTGTTACGTTGTACTTGTCTGAAGTGAGGCTGAGAAGCATGATCGGCGAATCGGCAGGATTTACCTTGCGGTAGGAAGGATTGGAGGGCAGGTTGGCAGGCAGATAGGTGCGGGCAGCGTTAATCGCAGCCTGCACGTCGCGGGCCGCGCCATCGATGTTGCGGCTCAGATCGAACTGCAGGGTTACCGAAGTCGACCCCAGCGAGCTTGATGAGGTCATCTCGGTGATGCCGGCGATGTGGCTGAACTGGCGTTCAAGCGGCGTGGCGACTGACGCCGCCATGATCTCCGCGCTCCCTCCCGGAAGACTAGCCTGGACGCTGATGGTGGGGAAGTCCACCTGCGGCAATGGAGCCACCGGCAAAACGACGAATGCAATTCCGCCGACGATGGCCACCGCAATGGTGAGCAACGTGGTGCCTACAGGCCGCTCGATAAATGCAGCCGAGAGGTTCATGCATTCTCCGTGCCGGGGGGCAATTCGCTATCGAGCGAGATATGGGAGAGACGGCGGCCCTGGATCCGCTGGCCGATGCGGTCAAAGAAGATGTAAATCACCGGCGTGGTGTAGAACGTGAGCAATTGGCTTAACAGCAAGCCGCCGACCATGGCAATGCCCAGCGGCCGGCGCAGTTCCGAGCCCAGCCCCGTGCCCACCGCCAGCGGAATGCCGGCCAGCAGCGCGGCCATCGTGGTCATAATGATCGGCCGGAAACGCATCAGGCTAGCCTGATAAATCGCCTCCGTCGAATCCAGACCATGCTTGCGCTCGGCCTCCAGCGCAAAGTCCACAATCAGAATGCCGTTTTTCTTGACGATGCCGATAAGCAGGATGATGCCAATAATTCCCACCACGCTCAGGTCCTCTCGGCAGATCATGAGCGCGAGCAACGCACCCACACCTGCCGAGGGCAGCGTGGAAATAATGGTAATCGGATGGATGAAGCTCTCATAAAGGACGCCCAGAACGATGTAGACAGCGACCAGAGCGGCGAGAATGAGCAGCGCCTCGTTGGACAGTGAATTTTGGAACGATGCAGCTGTGCCTTGGAAACCGGACTGTAACGTGGCAGGGAAATTAAGGTTCTTCGCCGCCTTTTCAATGTCGGTGATCGCCGTTCCCAATGAGGCATTTGAGGCAAGGTTGAACGACACCGTGACCGACGGGAACTGTCCCTGGTGGTTGACTGAAAGCGGCTCGGTCGTATCGTGCATTTGCGTAAATGCGCTGAGCGGAATGGCATTGGCGCCGACCGAGGACGTAACCAGGTTGGGCGTCGTACCCGCCGTCGTACCGGTTGTCGGCGAGGAGTTCCCACCGCCGCTTGAAGTTCCGGCCAGCACCGAGGCCGGCGAGGTCAACGCCTGGGAAGAAGGCGTATAGCGTACCGATGTTGTCGTAGAGTTGGAGCCGGCCGATGCCGAGGCAGACGAGGAAAACGACGTGGCCGCGCCGGCTCCGCTGGCGCCCGAGGACGCACTGGTCTGAATGTACAGATCGCGGAGTTTGGTGGGGTTCTGTTGCCACTCAGGAGCCGTCTCCAAGATCACGTGATATTGGTTGAGCTGCGTGTAAAGGGTGCTGATCTCGCGCTGCCCGTAGGCGTCGTAGAGCGTGTTGTCAATGGTGGTTGGCGCGATGCCCAGCCGTGACGCCGTCACGCGGTCGATCTCCAGTTGAACCGCCTTGGCTCCGGTCTGCTGATCTGTGGCCACGTCTTCCAGTTCGGGCAGCTTATTCAGTTGCGCAACAAACTTGGTGGTCCAATCGTTCAGCTCGTCCGTGTCCGGGTCTTCGAGCGTGTACTGGTACTGCGTCCGGCTCACGCGATCGTCCACGGTGATGTCCTGCACCGGCTGCATGTAAAGGTGGATGCCCTGTACCTTCTGCAGACTTTGTTGCAGTCTCCGGATCACATCGGAGGCGCCAATGCGCTCGTTGATGGGTTTGAGATTGATGGAAATGCGGCCGCTGTTGAGCGTGGTGTTGATGCCGTCGGCGCCGATAAAGGAAGAAAGACTCTCCACCGCCGGATCCTGAAGAATGATCTGCGCAAGCTCCCGCTGCTTTTCGCTCATGGCATCGAAGGAGATGGATTGCGATGCCTGGGTCTGGGAGATACCTTGAATGACGCCGGTATCCTGAACCGGGAAGAATCCCTTGGGAATGACGATATAGAGAATGACGGTGAGGACGAGTGTTGCGGCAGCTACCAGCAACGTGGCGGTCTGATAACGAAGCACCACGCGCAGCGTCCGTCCGTAAAACGCAATCACGCTGTTGAATGCGTGCTCCGACCAGCGGTAAAGACGCGTCTGCTTCTCCTTGGGATTGTGGCGCAGGATGCGCGAGCACATCATCGGCGTCAACGTGAGCGAAACCACGGCCGAAATCACGATGGTCACGGCCAGCGTGACCGCGAACTCGCGGAAGAGACGCCCGACCACGTCGCCCATGAACAGCAGCGGAATGAGCACTGCGACCAGTGAAACCGTAAGTGAAACGATGGTGAACCCGATCTGTCCCGCGCCGGTCAGCGCGGCTTCCAGCGGCGGCATACCTTCTTCCAGGAAGCGGCTGATGTTCTCGATCATCACGATGGCGTCATCGACCACGAAGCCGGTAGAGATGGTGAGCGCCATCAGCGACAGGTTATCGATCGAGTAGCCGAGTAGAAACATCACGGCAAAGGTGCCGATGAGCGACACCGGCACGGCTATGCTGGGGATGATGGTGGCGCGCAGGCTGCGCAGGAAAAGGAAGATCACCATGATCACCAGTGCCACCGTCAGCCCCAGCTCGAAGTACACGTCGTGCACTGACGATTCAATGCTCGTGGTCATGTCGGTCATGGTCGTAACTTTGATGGAGGCGGGAAGGTTCGCTTCCAGCTGGGGCAGAATTTTTTGGATGGAGTTGACGACCGTGATGGTATTCGCGCCCGGCTGGCGCTGAATATTGAGAATGACGGCAGGCGTGAGCGAAGACCCTGAGGTGCCGCCGCCGAGCCCCATCCAGGCGGCTTGCTTGGTATTCTCTACGCCGTTCACCACATTGGCGACGTCTTTCACGAAGACCGGCCCGCCGTTGCTATATGCGATTACCACATTTTCGTAGTCATTGGCCGAGGAGATTTGATCGTTGGCGTCGATCTGATAGTCCTGGCGCGGCCCATCGAAGTTGCCTTTCGCGGAGTTGACGCTGGACTGGACCAGTGCCGTGCGCACATCCTCCATGTTCAGGCCGTGCGAGGAAAGCGCCACCGGGTTCACCTGGATGCGCACCGCGGGCTTCTGGCCGCCACTGATGCTGACCAGCCCCACGCCGGTCAATTGAGATAATTTCGGCGCCAGGCGCGTATCCACCATGTCCTCGACCTGCGACAGAGGCATGCTGTCGGAGCTGATGGCCAGTGTGAGGACGGGCGCGTCGGCGGGGTTGGTTTTGTTATAGACAGGCGGCACCGGCAGATCGGAGGGCAGGAATGTTTGTCCGCCATTGATCGACGACTGCACTTCTTCTTCGGCGACGTCGAGCGAGAGCGAGAGGCTGAACTGCAGAACGATCACCGACACGCCCCCGGCGCTGGTCGAGGTCATCTGGCTCAGGCCCTGCATTTGGCCGAACTGGCGCTCCAGCGGAGCGGTGATCGTGGTTGCCACCACGTCAGGGCTGGCGCCGGGATAGAAGGTGAGCACCTGGATCGTCGGATAATCCACTTCCGGCAGCGCCGATACCGGCAACTGCGTGAATGCGACGATGCCCACCAGCAAAATTGCGGCCATCAACAG
>JBEKQP010000131.1:0-12093 GCA_049519595.1 Candidatus Korobacteraceae bacterium
TCGGACTTCTTGCCGGCGTAGTCTGCTTCGCAATGGTGGCCAAAGTGAAGGCCATCTTCGGCTACGATGACAGTCTTGACGCATTCGGGGTTCACGGAGTGGGGGGCACGCTGGGTGCACTGCTGACAGGCGTCTTTGCCAGCAAGCTTATCAACCCAATTTTCAAGGATGCCAGGGGCAACGTACTTGGCTCCGGTTGGATCGATGGTAATTTCCATCAATTATTCAATCAGTTGATTGGCGTCGTCATTGCATGGACGATTGCCGCGGTGGGGACGATAGCGATCTTGAAGTTCGTCGACGCCGTCATTGGGTTGCGCGTGTCGGCAGAAGATGAGGTCGAGGGCTTGGATGTCACGCAGCACGGTGAAGAGGGGTACTACTGGGAAGCTTCCGGAAATAATTTATGATTAAGTCTGGACGCACTCGCGTACTCACGGGAGAACGATGACTAAACTGGAAGCGATCATTCAACCCTCTAAGCTCGATGCCGTGAAGAGCGCACTATTGGAAATCGGTATCGACGGTCTGACAGTCCTGGAAGCGCGCGGCCACGGCCGACAGAAGGGCCACACCGAGTTTTACCGCGGACGGGAATATACCGTTGACCTTCTGCCAAAAATCAAACTGGAAATTGTGCTTCGCGACGAGATTGTGGAGCAGGCTGAAACCGCAATCATCAAAGCGGCCCAGACAGGCAAGATCGGTGACGGTAAGATCTTTCGCATCCGAGTCGACGAGGCCATTCGCATTCGTAACGAAGAGCGTGGCAACAACGCGCTCTAGCGTAGCCCAAGAGGTGCATTGATGGCCGCGGGCGGCCTGGCTCAGACCCTGCGAACTCATTACGATGCTGAGACGGAGCGTATTCGTCTCGACTTCGCGACGGCCCATGATGGACGATTGACGATTCGACGCCGCACTGCGGTGGTTGACTCCCTGGCCGTGCGTTTGTGGCAAGAGTACGTGTCTCCTGAACAGGCGTCGCCGGCGGGCCTTGCGCTGATCGCCATTGGCGGCTACGGGCGCGGTTCACTCTATCCGCATTCGGATATCGACCTTCTATTCCTGTTCGAGAAGACACTTCCCGGCCCGGAACAGAAGGACGTCATACGCCAGCTCTGCCAGGATATGTGGGACATACGGCTGAAACTTAGCCCGACTACCCGCACCTTGGAAGAGTGCGACCTCCTGCATCGCGATAATCTTGAATTCAACATTTCTCTTCTTGATTGTCGCTTTCTTGCGGGCGATTTCGAGCTATTCCGCCGGCTTCGGGAGCAGATTCTGCCGAAGCTCATCTTGCGCGAGTGGCAGGACCTGGTGCGCGGGCTTTCGGAGGTAAATGAAGAGCGCCGCCGCAAGATGGGCAACACCATCTTCCACCTTGAGCCAAACGTGAAGGATACGCCCGGCGGGCTGCGCGACTATCACCTTGCAAGCTGGCTTTCGTTGCTCAACGGCTTCTCGCGGAATCACCGATGGAATAATCCCGGAGACGGGTTTCCGGCTAACCTGCGCGGCTACACGGAGCAGGCAATCGATTTCCTCAGTGCCGTCCGGTGCTTCCTACACTATCGCGCAGGACGAGATGACAACATGCTTTCCTGGGAGGCGCAAGATGCCGCAGCTCAGGACCGCATAGGCTTTGTGGATGCCCCGGACACGGCCGTTTGGATGCGCCGCTACTTCCATCACGCCCGCAACATCAATCGCCTGGCTTCGATTATGCTCGACGACGTAGTTCCGGCGCGTTCTTCCGTTTACCAACAGTTTCAAAGTTGGCGTTCACGGCTCTCCAACCCCGATTTTGCCGCTGTGAATGGACGCGTTTATCTTCAGCAACCCTCTTCGATTGCCAATCAGGATGTTTTTCTGCGCGTTTTCGAGTTCGTTGCGCAGCACGGATTCAAACTTTCCGGCAGTACTGAGCAACGCCTCGAGCAGGCATTTCCTTCGGTTTCCGCCCAGCCATTGGTAGGTGCTTCGCGGTGGCAAGCGTTGCGCACAGTCTTGACTCGCCCTTATGCCGGCCTGGCCCTGCGTTCCATGCAGGAACTTGGCGTGCTGGGCATGCTCGTTCCTGAATTCCACGCGCTCGATTCGCTCGTTGTGCGCGATTTCTATCATCGTTACACGGTCGACGAGCACACCTTTTTAACCATTGATACGCTTCATCGTTTGCGCAAGGATAACGAACAGGAGCGTCATTTTGCCGAACTGCTTGGCGAAATCGAGCGCCCTGACCTGCTGTACCTGGCCATGCTGCTCCATGACGTGGGCAAAGCCGGCAACTCTGAATCGCATGTGGCTGACAGCCTGAAAGCCGCTACTCGCATCTGCGCTGATTTGGACCTCCCGCAGGAGGAGAGTGATACCGTCTTTTTCCTGATCGCTTCCCATCTCGATATGTCTGCAGCGATGCGCCGCGATATTTTCGACCCAGCTACGTTGAAGAATCTGGCGTGCGCCGTCGGTTCGCCGGAGCGCCTCAAGATGCTCTGCTTGTTGACTTACGCTGACATCAGCGCGGTCAATCCTGATGCGATGACTGCCTGGAAAGCGGAGAATCTCTGGCGGCTTTACGTTGCTACCGCCAATGATCTTGACCGCAGTGTCGATGACGAACGTGTCCACGCCGACGTCCGGGACGAGCAACTTGCGAATATCCACCTCTTGGCTCCGCGCCTTGGGACCAGGCGTCTGCGTGAGTTTCTGGAAGGCTTGCCACGCCGCTATGTGCGCCTGCACAGCCCGCAGGACATCATTTCCCACGTGGAACTAGCCTCCAGGCTGCGCGCTGAACCCGTGCAAACCGTCCTCACGCGCAAGCGAGATACGTTCGAAATGACGGTGGTCACCAACGATCAGCCAGCGCTCTTCGCCAAACTGGCCGGAATTCTGGCCGCTTGGGGAATGAACATTGTAAAGGCGGATGCTTTCTCCAACGCTGCCGGCGTAGTAGTCGACACGTTCTTCTTCACCGATCGATTTCACACGCTTGAGTTGAACCTTCAGGAGTGGGACCGATTTCGACACAGCTTTGTCGATGTGCTGACGGGTGTGCGCAGCTTGGAAGCTCTGGGTGGCGGACGCAAGCACTCCGACGGTAGGATGCCCAAAGTGCGCATCGAGCCGCGGGTTCAGGTTGATGAGGCCTCCGCGCTTCACAGCACGCTCATCGAGGTCATTGCGCAGGACCGCCCCGGCCTGCTTTATCGCATCGCCTCCATACTCGCGGAGAACGGCTGCAACATTGAAGTGGCGCTGATCGATACTGAAGGCGAGATGGCCATCGACGTTTTTTATCTGACCGCTGAGAGAAAGAAGCTGCCAGTCGAAGTCATTGGCAAAGTCCGCGATTCACTCATCGAAGAGCTGCAACCACCTGCCTGACATGTTTTTGTACTGTCCTGAGTCCAATGTTCGTAGTATGAATTTGGCCGGGCCGTCGTTCTCAATAGCTGGCAATGCAACCATCGATCCTGATTCGGTGCGGACTAACGGTGGGAACTTCTGATTCGGGAATTGGCGTGTTATCCCGCAGATGCCAGCATGTCTAAACACTTCTCGAGAGTGTCAAGTCTTGAGAGTGTCATGTTAAGCGAAGCGAAACATCCCAGAGAAGCATCCCATCCAACACCGCCCCGCAGTTTTTGACAAATTCTTCTTGCGCCATGACTTGATACCGCGCAGGGATTCCGGGGCTCCTTCGCTCTCGACCCAGCATCTCTGGAATCGTCATTCAGCTACTCACAAAAACAGCGTCGGCCAGTTCTCTTTGCCGATTGGCGGCATCCAATACTTCTTGTTTGGGCGCGCTTTGGCTGCGCAAGGTGTACCGATGGGGCTCTCAATCAGGTCCATAGCTGAAGAAAAATCCGGTTCGTTAGCTTTCCGCTACGAACAAGTGCGGCAGACAACACTTTCATTGTGTGCTCCGCTCAGCGCGGAAGACATGCAGTTGCAACCTATGGCGGACGCCAGCCCAGCGAAGTGGCACCTGGCGCATACAACGTGGTTTTTTGAAACCTTCATTTTGTCCCGCCTTCCGAACTACAGCGTCTTCCATCCCGAGTTCACCTACCTATTCAACTCGTATTACAAACAGTTGGGCGGCCATCCGTTGAGGGCGCGGCGCGGACTGATGTCGCGTCCAGGCCTGGATCAAGTTCTGGCCTATCGCGAGCATGTGGATCGCGGCATGCGAGCGCTGCTTTACCGGGAGCCGGAGCGCGAAATTCTGGCCAGAGTCGAACTAGGCTTGAATCACGAGCAGCAGCATCAGGAGTTGATCGTTACCGACGTGAAATACGCCTTGTGGTCGCAGCCGTTGCGCCCGGCCTATGCGCAGCAGCGAATCAAACTGGCCACTCATTTCGAACCGGTGGCATGGACCATCGTGGACGAAGGTGTTTACGAAGTCGGCCACCGCGGCGATCGATTTGCCTTCGACAACGAACTGCCCCGGCACAAAGTCTACTTGGCCCCCTTTAGACTCGCGGCGCGTTTGGTGAGCAATGCAGAGTACCTCGAGTTCATGAACGACCGCGGATACTCGCGCCCAGAGTTGTGGCTTTCCGATGGTTGGGACTTAGTGCAGGCGGAAAAATGGCAAGCACCCTTGTATTGGGAGGAACATTTCGGAAACTGGCGCGTCTTCACCATGGCCGGAATGCAGGAGATTGATTCACACGAGCCGGTGTGCCACGTCAGCTATTACGAAGCTGACGCCTTCGCGCGTTGGGCGGGCGCGCGCCTTTGCCGCGAGGAAGAGTGGGAGGTTGTGGCGGCAGGAGTGCCACTTTCGGGAAACCTGCTGGAATCGCAGCAACTCCATCCCGTTGCCGCGGAGCAGGGAAGTTCGGTCCCGCGCCAGATGTTTGGCGACGTCTGGGAGTGGACCGCGAGTGCTTATTTACCATATCCCGGCTTCCACCCGGCGTCTGGCGCACTGGGCGAATATAACGGCAAGTTCATGTGCAACCAGTTCGTGTTGCGCGGCGGTTCCTGCGCCACTCCGCATTCGCATCTGCGAGCGAGCTATCGAAACTTCTTTCCTCCCGGCGCGCGCTGGCAGTTTTCCGGCATTCGCTTGGCACAAGACGGAAACTAAAGCACAATGGCGACCAGCAGAGAGCTCTCAGCAATTCCAACCATAGCGGCGGATGTTCTCGGTGGCCTGAGCCAATCCAGAAAATGTCTGCCGCCGAAGCTTTTCTACGATGCGCGCGGGTCAGCGTTGTTCGAGCAGATCTGCGAACTTCCCGAATACTATCTGACCCGGACCGAGCGCGCCATTCTGGAGACCAATATCGATGCCATCGCGGCGGCCGCTGGTAATGTCCAGACCGTAGTGGAACTCGGGGCGGGGAGCGCTTCAAAGACGGCGCTGTTGTTGCAAGCGCTGGCGCAGCGCGATGGCCTGACCACCTACGTTCCGATCGACGTTTCCGGTAGCGCCCTGAGGGTTGCCGCGCGCCAGCTTCGCGCCCGGGTTCCGCGACTTCGCGTGGCCCCGGTTGTGGCCGATTACACTTGTGAAATGCCGCTACCATCCCAGAACGCGCAAACTCGGCGCGTGTCGGGGAACCCGCCGCGGAAAGATCCCGCACGCAGGCTGATTCTCTATATAGGGTCGAGCATCGGTAATTTTGAACCGATGGAAGCTGCGGCGCTGTTGGCGCGAGTACGCCGGAAGATGCAGCCGTCCGACCGTTTGCTTTTAGGCGTTGATCTCGCGAAATCGCCGCAAGTCCTTCTGCCCGCCTACAACGATGCTCAAGGCGTCACTGCCGCTTTTAACAAGAATGTCCTTTGCCGCATTAACCGCGAGTTGGAAGGAGACTTTGATCTTGACTGCTTCCGCCACGTGGCAAAGTGGAACGAACAGGAGTCGCGCGTCGAGATGCACCTGGAGAGCACCGTCGCGCAGCAAGTCTGGTTAAGCGGTCTGCCACGCGGCTTTTGTTTCGAGGCAGGCGAAACCGTTCACACGGAAAATAGCTACAAATACACCCCCGCGATGCTACGGTGGCTATTTGGCGCGGCGAGCATGACGTCCGTTCAGAGCTGGACAGACGACCGGCACTGGTTTGAACTGCATATGCTCGCCCCGCTTCCTAGGTAAAACCGAGCACCGGGTGAGGCCGGTAAGCTTCGTTCAACTCACGGATCTCTTCCTCGCCGAGTTTAAGGCAGAGCGCTTTCGATAATTCTTCGAGGTGGTGGAGCTTGCTGGCGCCGATAATGGGCGCGGTGACGCCGGGCTGCTGCAGCAACCAGGCAAGCGATACCTGCGCATTGGAAACACCCAGCCGCTTAGCTATCGTCGAGATTCTGTCCACGACCGCAAAATCCTCATCGCGATAGTAGAGTTTCTGCGCATAATCGTCGGTCTTCGCCCGTTCGGTGTCGCCCAAGTCTCGCTTACGCCGGTTCCCCGTGACGAAGCCGCGTGCGAGCGGACTCCACGGTAGGACTGCTATGCCCTCTTCCCGGCAGTAGGGGAGCATTTCCCGTTCTTCTTCGCGGTAGATGATGTTGTAATGATTCTGCATACTGACAAAGCGAGGCGACCCGAGACGCTCCGCGGTGTGCTGCATCTTCGCAAACCGGTAAGCGGGCATCGAGGAAGCGCCCAGGTACAAGGCCTTGCCGGCGCGAACCACCTCACCTAGCGCCTCCATGGTTTCCTCGAATGTGGTTTGCTTGTCGACCCGGTGTATCTGGTAGAGGTCCACGTAGTCAGTTCCGAGCCGCCGCAGCGAAGCGTCGATGGCATGCCGGATGTGCTTGCGCGAGAGACCGCGCTCATTGGGACCGTCGCCCATCGCGTAAAACAGCTTAGTCGCAATCACCACGTTTTCGCGTCGAATTCCGAGATCCTTGATCGCGCGTCCGAGCACTTCTTCGCTGGCTCCCAGAGAGTACATGTCGGCAGTATCGAAGAAGTTGATGCCGAGCTCCCACGCGCGCCTGATGAGCAGTTGCGATTCGGTTTCGTCGAGTACCCAGGGACGCCACTGCTTCGACCCGTAAGTCATGCAGCCCAATGCAAGTCGCGAAATCTTAAGTCCAGTCGATCCCATGTTGATGTATTCCATCGCTTCTCCCGCGCTGGTCATCCAGAATGCCAAGGCAACAACCAGATTCTACAATGCACGTCTATTCCGAGCCGCCGGCTGGATGCGCAAATGCCGTTCGATCGGCTACAATGCTGCACCATGAACGCGCTGCTTAAGACTGAGCCTTCCGAGTATTCCTTTGCCGACCTCGAGCGTGACGGCGAGACCGTATGGGATGGCGTTACGAATCCGCAAGCGGTCAAGTTGCTGCGCGAACTGAAGCCCGGAGCGAAGCTCATCATCTATCACACGGGCGACGAGCGATGCGCTGTCGGCACGGCGCGTGTGCTCTCGGTCGATGTCGCCGACCCCAAGTCTCCGGTGGTACGCATTAAGGCGGGGAAGCGGCTTGCCAAGCCGGTTCCGCTGGCCGCGATCAAATCCAATAAGCTGTTTGCGCAATCACCCTTATTAAAGCAGGGCAGACTCTCGGTGGTCCCCCTCAACGACGAGCAATTCAGGTTTCTGCTCTCCGGCGGAGAATGACTTACCCGCCCAGGGTTACGCAGGAGAAGTGGTGCACATCCAAGTAGTGGTTTAGGAGATTACTATGAGAACTCAACATTTGGCACTCGCGACACTGCTTTGTTTCGCAACGTTTGCCATCGCACAAGCGCAACCGTCCGGGCCTACTCTTGGTATAGGGCCCTCGGACTCGCCAATGATGAAGGGTCACAAGAAGGTAGAATTGAAGAACGCCAGCGGCGCCAGCGTCGGCAGTGCCGAACTGAGGCAGACAAAAGATGGAGTGGCGCTGAAGCTGAACTTGAAGGATCTTCCGCCCGGTGAGCATGCGATTCACTTCCACCAGACGGCCAAGTGCGATCCTCCGGCCTTCACCTCCGCCGGTGGGCACTTCAACCCTTACAACAAGCATCACGGATTACGGAATCCTGAGGGCCCGCATGCCGGCGATATGCCCAACATCATCGTTGGCCAGAATGGCAAATACAAAGGAACTGTGACGGATCCTCGCGTTGTGCTGGGCGACGGCTCGGCGCTGAACTCCCTCTATGCAAATGGCGGCACGGCGATGGTGATCCATGCCAAGGGCGATGACTACCAGACGGATCCTGCGGGAAACGCCGGTGATCGTATTGCCTGTGGTGTAATCACGCGGTAGCCGTGGATGCAGGCGGTCGTTGAGCAATTAGAGGAGGAATTCGTTGCCCGTCACGGCGAATCGCAGCGCCTGCGCGCGGCCCGGGGGTGTTGGAAGAGTTTGTGAAGGCACGCGCGCGTAGTCTTGTGTTTCAAAAGTTTGTGACATAACTTATATTTTCGGAACGGGGCGCTTGGAATACACTAACGAGAAGATCGCTCCAAGCAAGGAGTGGATTTTCCAGTTCTTTTACTTACTTAAGAAGCACTACTAAGGAGCACGAATGCCGATCCGCACCATCATTGAGCCTTTTCGTATCAAGAGTGTTGAGCCTATTCGCTGGACCACGCGCGCTGAACGCGAAAAGCTCCTACGGGATGCGAACTACAACCTGTTTCTTCTCGCGGCAGATGATGTCCTCATAGACTTGCTGACCGACTCAGGCACGGGGGCGATGTCTACCTACCAATGGGGCGCGATCATGGAAGGAGACGAGAGCTACGCGGGAAGCCGCAGCTACATCCGTTTTCGCGATTCGGTGCAAGATATTTTCGGCTTCAAGCACGTCATCCCAACTCACCAGGGCCGCGCCGCGGAACGGATCCTGTTCAGCGTAATGGTCAAGCAGGGCGACGTCATACCCAACAATACGCACTTCGACACCACCCGCGCGAACATTGAGCATGCCGGAGGCGAGGCTCTCGACTTGCCCATCGCTGAGGGCAAGCAACCTAGCCTGATCCACCCCTTCAAGGGCAATATGGATGTCGTCGCACTGGAGCAGACGATTCGGCGCGTCGGCCGCGAGCGTATTCCGCTGGTGCTACTGACGGTGACCAATAACTCCGGCGGCGGGCAACCCGTTTCGATGGAGAACGCGCGGGCCGTCAGTGCAGTTTGCAAGAAGCATGGGATCCCCTTTTACTTTGACGCATGCCGTTTCGCGGAGAACGCGTACTTTATCAAATTGCGTGAGAAGGGCTATGAAGACAAAACTCCGAAGCAGATTGCCCAGGAGATGTTTGCCCTTGGCGACGGTTGCACCATGTCTGCAAAGAAAGACGGGATGGCCAATATCGGAGGCTTTCTCTGCACCAACGACGATCTGCTCGCGCAGCAGGAAAAAGATCTGCTGATTCTCACCGAAGGGTATCCGACCTATGGCGGACTTGCCGGACGCGACTTGGAGGCGATCGCCGTCGGCTTGCAGGAAGCGCTGCAAGAAGATTACCTGAAGTATCGCATCGCCTCGACGGCGTATCTGGGGAACCACATTTCACAGCAAGGTGTGCCGATCGTTTTGCCTCCGGGCGGACATGCCGTCTACCTGGATGCGCGTGCATTCGTGCCGCATATTCCGCTCGAAGAGTTTCCAGGGGTTGCGCTGGCGTGCGAACTTTACCTGGAGGGAGGAATTCGCTCCGTCGAGATCGGCACGCTGATGTTTGGCAGCGAGGCTAAAATGGACCTGGTGCGGCTGGCGATTCCGCGGCGCACGTACACGCAGAGCCATGTCGATTACGTCATTGAAGTAATTCTGGAAGTCTGGGAGCGTCGCGATTGGATTCGCGGTTACAAGCTGACTTACGAGCCACCGTTCCTTCGCCACTTCACGGCGCAGTTCAAGCCGGCGTAAACGCAGCTTCGCGGGGTGTACAATCGCGCCGTGCGGAATTTTTTCTTCATCTCGGCTGCATTAGTCGTGTCGCTGGTGATCGGCCCGAACGTGGGGGCCCAGCAATCGCCGGGCTCCGCGCCGCCGAAGGTGCGGGTCAATTACCTCAACGTGTGCTCGCCAAGCGCTGAGGAACGGCAGCAGATCGCCGGCGCCCTGGAGCGAATTCCGGCGCATCCGAAATTCGCAGCGGATTTCGAGGTGGCGCGCGGGCGCTCAACCTTGAGCGGCTCTGATTTATTGTTGCAAAATGCAGAGCCCCAGGCTGGAGAAAGCTCGGTCTCTAACTGGGTGCGAATCCGAAGAGATTTTCCCACGTCGTCGGGCTTCGTCAGTGCGCAGTATTCTTTCAGCATGAATGAGGGTAGCGTGGTGGAAACGCTTACCTTTCGCGCGCGCGAGGTCAAAGACGTTATTCAAGTCTCCATATCCGATTCCGTCAGCAGCCCGGCGGCTCCGGCGCAGGTGGCACGCGTAAATACGCCGGCTGAGCGCATTCGACTGGAACGCTTCGGAAGTTCTTCCGTCGTCCTGGCGCGCTGCGCCGGTTCGGATCAGTCACAACTTGAACCCCTATTCAGCCGCGCCACGGAATTGCTTGCGAGTTACCGGTCGGCTTTTGATGTGGCGTCGGTCATCCCGGCCGAAATCACCAGGTTGCACAAGACGGAGCGCAGTCCGGGAGCGAACCGTAGTCAACCCGAGAAGAAGTAATACTGGTTTGAATCCAAATCACGTGCATCGTGCTCTTTATTGAAAGATATGAACGACAAGATTCGCAACACGGTAATCATAGGCTCGGGATGCGCCGGACTTACCGCTGCTATTTACGCCGCTCGCGCCAATCTGCAGCCCCTGGTGATTGAAGGACACGAACCGGGCGGCCAGCTTTCGCTGACAACCCTAGTCGAGAACTTTCCAGGCTTTCCGGAAGGCATACAGGGACCGGAGCTGATTGAGAATATGCGCAAGCAGGCGGCTCGCTTTGGCGCTGAGTTTCTCACCGCTCATGTTGTGGCGGCGGACCTCAGCCGACGGCCGTTTGCTTTCAAGGCCAATTCCAGCGAAATCAGCACGCGGTCTCTAATCGTTGCCAGCGGTGCCAGTGCCCGTTGGCTGGGGTTGCCGAATGAGCAGGCGCTGATCGGCCACGGCGTCTCTTCCTGCGCCACCTGCGATGGCTTTTTTTTCGGCGGCAAGGAGATCGTCGTCATCGGCGGCGGAGATTCGGCCATGGAAGAGGCGCTGTTCCTGACGCGCTTTGCCACAAAGGTTACGGTTATCCACCGGCGTGAGCAGTTCCGTGCCTCGAAGATCATGCTCGACCGGGCCCGTAAACATGGGAAGATTCACTTCCTTACCAACACCGTGGTTGAAGATGTGTACGATGTCTCGTGCAAAGAGGTTACCGGCCTGAAGCTGCGCGACCTCAAGACCGCCGAGGTCCGCGACTTCCCGACCAGCGCGCTGTTTCTCGGAATCGGCCACATACCCAATGCAGCTATGTTTGATGGTCAACTGGAAACGGACGCCGACGGCTATCTCAAAACGCGCGATTACGTGTTCACCGCGGTTCCAGGCGTATACGCTTGCGGAGACGTAGCCGACAGGCGTTATCGGCAGGCCATTTCCGCCGCGGGTACAGGCTGCATGGCGGCCATCGAGGTTGAGAAATTTCTCGAGGAAATGGGAAAGTAGAACTCGACCAGCGTTGGGTAATCAACAGCCCGGCACTACGCCGGGCTGTTTTTAATGAGAAGCGCTGCGGCGAGAGCAATCGATAGATCAGGGCCGAGTCATCCGCATCTCCATTCACGGGCTATTTACCCTTGACTTTGAGATTCCAGTGAACAAAAATACGTCCGCACTTTAAGTCCACAATATTTCGATCAACTCACGAGGCGGCGCGGCTATGCGCATACGGCATAGGAACCTTCTCGGAGGTCCCGGTAAACGTCGTAAGGTAGGCAGCATACGCCAAGGGCATTAGCTGTCTATCAGTTAGTACGGTCATGAAGTTCGGCGAAATATCGCTACCGATATTATCGCGGCTTTGTGGAATAGCAGGAAGCTTGGGGTATTTCAACCAAGGTTTTCTTGTCCTGAAAGTTTTCGGAAAGCACCATACCACGTTGTGATACGGATAGGCGACGACTTGAGTCATGAGCGCCCGGGAAAATGGGCTATGG
>JBEKQP010000132.1:0-11940 GCA_049519595.1 Candidatus Korobacteraceae bacterium
GAATGGGGCACCCGCCAATCTGGGAGGACTTGGCCGAAGATTGGGGACAACAGTTTCTGCCTGCGTTTCTGCCTGCTTGACCAAAAGACATAAAGGCGGCGCGATTTTGCTCGTCGCGACGGTTCGATATTTGGATAGCGCCTGTTGCGAAACCGATTTAGGTGCGGCCCTTCTCCTTGAACTGCGCTGCCAACCTCTTGCAATTAGAGGCGAGCACTCCCGAATCGCTGCCGACGGCCACGAAGTTGAAGCCCATATCCAGGTAGCGAACGATCTCTTCCGCATCCGACGTCAACATGCCGGCGCCCTTACCGGCGGCGCGTATGCGTTTGCAACCATCGGCAATCGCAGCTTGTACCTCCGGGTGTTTGGGATTCGCCAGATGGCCGAAGTCGGCGGCCAAATCGCTGGGGCCTATGAAAATGCCGTCGATCCCATCGACCGCCGCGATCGCCTCGATCTGGCTCATGGCGCTGCGGGTTTCGACCTGCACCAGCACGCAGACATCCTTGTTTGCGTTGTGATGGTAGTTGGCAACGCTTCCGTAGAGATTGGCACGCGGCGCGAGCGCCACGCCGCGAATTCCCTCGGGCGGGTAGCGGGTCGCCGCTACGGCCTTTTTGGCTTCTTCCGCATTTTGCACGAAGGGCACCAGGACGGAGCGGCCGCCGATATCCAGAATGCGTTTTAAAAGAACGGCATCGTTCCAGGCAACGCGGACTACCGGCTCGGCAGTGCCACCTTTCATGGCTTGCAGGAGCGGAAGCACACCCGCGATTTCGTTGGGAGCGTGCTCGGTATCAACCACAATCCAGTCAAAGCCTGCGTAGGCCAGAAGCTCGGCGACGATGTTGCTGCACAAGGAACTCCACAAACCAATCTGCTGCCTCCCTGCGGCGAGGGCAGACTTGAAAGTATTCGGCGGTAAAGATATTTGGGGCATAGATCTATCTCCAGACGACAAGCAACGTTTGGCAGCAGCCGACGGCTCTGAATGCTTACCGATAGCAAGCTAGTTGCAACCCTGTCCGCTTGTCAATAAAAGTTCGGTGGGGCGGGCGGTGGGAATTCGGCGTTCCCACGCCATGAAACTGCCCCAGGTTACCCAAGAGCGGGCGAACCTGGGGCACCCGGCAGCAGAAACAAAAGGTGGCTCGACTTTGCTCGCCATGACAGTCTGATTGTTCGGGATAGACCTACGGAGGAACGCTCTCGCGCGAGCGCTCTCGTGGCCCGGTTACGAACAAAAGCCCCACCCAATCTTCGCTTGAATGGGCACCCACGAAAGTTCACTCACGTGAAGAAACCCACAGGTCCGGTAATGTGTTATCCGGAAACCTTCTGCGTGGCGCGGAGTTTGGGGACGGTCTCCTTGATTTCAGGCGCGCGCAGGAAGGTGAAGTCGCATCCCAGGTCGGCCTGCGTCACCGAGTCGAAGAAGAGCTTGCGGTAGCCTCTCTGGTGATCTTTCATCTCCGGCTTTACCCATGCGGCGGCGCGTTGCTTCAGCTCGGCATCGCTGACCAGCAGTGAAATAGAGCGCGACGACACGCTGAGCTTGATCCGGTCGCCCGAGCGCACCAACGCCAACGGCCCGCCAATGGCCGACTCCGGCATCACGTGCAAGACGATGGTTCCGAACGCCGTGCCGCTCATCCTGCCATCGGAGATGCGAACCATGTCCTTCACCCCCGCCTTCGCCAGCTTCTTCGGAATCGGCAGATAACCCGCCTCCGGCATTCCCGGCGCGCCAATTGGACCGATGCACTTCAGCACCAGAATATCGTCCGCTTTGACGTCGAGATCCGGGTCGTCGATTCGGTTCGCCATGTCCTGGTTATTCTCAAACACTACCGCGCGGCCCTCGTGTTCCATCAGGTTGGCCGAAGCGGCGGACTGCTTGATGAGTGCTCCGCCGGGCGCAAGATTGCCTTTCAGCACAGCGACTCCGCCCACCTTGTAGATGGGGTTGCTCAGCGGCCGAATCACGTCCTGCTTAAAGGGCGCCGGGGCTCTCTCCAACTCTTCTCCCCAGGTGCGCCCACTGACGGTGAGTGCGTCCAGATGCAGCAACGGCTTCAGTTCGCGCATGAGAGCGAGCATGCCGCCCGCCTTGTGGAAGTCCTCCATGTATCCCTGGCCCGAGGGCTTTAGATCGACCAGCACAGGCGTTTCGCGGCTCATCGCGTCCCACCCTTCCATGTCGATGGCAATGCCAAGGCGTCCGGCGATGGCTGTCAGGTGGACGATGCCGTTGGTCGAACCGCCAATCGCCAGCAGGACTCGCATGGCGTTCTCGAACGCCTTGCCCGTCATGATCTTGTCAGGGGTAAGTTTTTGCGCGATCATCTTGACCGCCTGGGTGCCGGATTCCTCGGCGATTCGCATGCGGTCGGCGGTGACTGCCGGCGGGCAAGCTCCACCCGGCATCATCATGCCAAGCCCCTCTGCCATGCAGGCAACGGTGCTGGCCGTGCCCATCACGGAGCAAAAGCCCACGCTTGCCACCAGGGCATTATTGACCTCTTCGACCTCGGCAGCGTCAATCTGCTCGCCGCGATACATTCCCCAGTAGCGACGACAGTCAGTGCAGGCGCCTACGCGCACCCCGCGATGGCCACCGGTCAGCATGGCGCCGCTTACCAGCGAGATCGCCGGGATGCCGGCCGAGGCCGCGCCCATCAACTGGGCCGGCACGTTCTTATCGCAGCCGCCGATCATGACCACTGCATCCATCGGCTGCGCCCGAATCATCTCCTCTGTGTCGATCGCCAACAGGTTGCGCAGAAACATGCTCGTGGGGTAGGCGAAGCTCTCATGGATGGAGGTCGTCGGGAATACCATGGGCAGTCCGCCGGCAAGCATGACGCCGCGCTTTACGGCCTCGATGAGCTGTGGTGCGTTGCCATGACAGGGGTTGTAATCGCTTCCGGTGTTGATGATGCCTATGATCGGACGATCGAGAACGTCATCGGTGTAACCTGCGCCCTTGATGAACGCCTTGCGCAGAAACAAGGAAAAGCCTAAATCGCCGTAACTCGTGAGCCCCTTGCGGAGACCGGTTTGATCGTTATCATTCTTTTTCATAGTGAGAGCAGGTCCGGATCAGCAGCAGGGAACGCCGTATTCTTGATAACACAAGCGCGCTTTGCCGGAGTTTCACCTTTCAAATTGGTAATCTTCACGAAAGCTACCGCCGAAGGCACAGCTTGTCAAATCGGGCTCCGTGTCATTTCGGCCAACAAGCCCCGTTAGGTGCCAGCTCCGCGGAGATGCGCCTCAGCGAGTCGAGCAATGGCTTTCCGGGAACAACCGGTGTAGAGTTTGGTTTCTGCGATTGTCATTGCGCGTTCAAGAGCCGATAATGTACGCGAGTAAGCGATCAAACCCAGGCAGAGCAGGCTTCCCCGTGCGAGTTGGGGAATACGACTCAGGAGATCACCATGGAACAAGTCATCAACGAGCAGAAGGTCATGAACAAGATCTTCTGGCGGCTGACACCGTTAATGGTGTTTCTGTACATCGTCTCGTACCTCGATCGGGTGAACGTTGGCTTCGCCGCATTGACGATGAATAAAGATATCGGACTCAGTCCATACATGTATGGATTGGGCGCGGGCATTTTCTTTTGGGGGTATTTCCTTTTTGAGATACCCAGCAATCTGGTTATGGCCAAGGTCGGTGCGCGCGTATGGATCGCTCGCATTCTTTTCACCTGGGGTCTGGTCGCTGTGGCCATGGCCTGGGTTCAAGGACCGAAGAGCTTCTTGATGATGCGATTCATCCTAGGCGTCGCCGAGGCAGGCTTTTTCCCTGGGGTGATTCTCTACTGGACCTATTGGTTTCCGGCGCGCTACCGGGCGCGAATTATTTCCTACTTCATGTTGGCGATTCCGCTTTCGTTTGGCATCGGGGGGCCGATTTCGACCGGGACCATGCAACTACTCAACGGAGTATGGGGCTTCAAGGGATGGCAATGGCTTTTTATCGCTGAAGGATTGCCGGCGCTCGTGCTGCCCGTCCTGGTGCTGTTCGTTCTGCCGGATAAACCTAAGGACGCAAAGTGGCTCAGCGAGGCCGAGAAACACTGGCTAGAGCACGAACTGGAAGCGGACCGTGAACAGGTCACCGTAAAAAAGACCGAGTCCGGTGTCTGGCGTAGCCTTACCAATCCCATGGTCTGGGCTATGTGCATTATCTATTTTGCCCGCACCGGCTCCAATTACGGCCTTGGGCTGTTCATGCCGCAAATTATCAAGGCGCAGGGCTACACGAACATGCAAACCGGCTGGATCATGCTCGTTCCCTATGTCATCGGTTGCATCGCCATGGTGGCCTTCGGCTGGAGCTCCGATCGCCGCAAGGAACGTAAGTGGCATTTGATTATCGCTTTCGGGCTTATCGTAATCGGCCTGTGGGGGGCCGGTTTGGCTGGACCTACCACGCTTTCCCTTGCTCTGCTCTGCATCGCCACGATTGGCATTAACGGCAGCAATCCGCCGTTCTGGCCGCTGCCATCCGCTTACCTGTCCGGCTCAGGCGCCGCCGCGGGGATTGCGCTTGTCAATTCGGTGGGCAATCTTGGCGGCTTTGCCGGTCCTTACATGCTCGGCTGGGCCAAGCAGTTCTCGACTAATTTTTCCAGCGGACTGTACATGCTTGGATGTCTGGGTGTGTTGGGAATGGTGTTTACGCTATTTGCCGTTAAGAGTCAGAAGACGGACACGCTAGCGCCAAGCACGCCAGACAAGAAGGCAACGGTGCAAGCAGACTAGCCGTTTGTGAAACGTGAGGGAACTTCGATGGGATCAGTTACAACTGAGAACTTGCAGAAACTAATTCCCAAAGCCAGGTGGTGGCGGATCATTCCGCCGACCATCATCATCTACATCGTCGCCTACATGGACAGGGTGAATATCGGTTTCGCCATGGCCGGGGGCATGAACAAGGCATTGGGAATGACGAATGCCGTGGCCGGATTGGCAGCCGGAATGTTTTTCTGGGGATATCTGGTGCTGCAGATCCCCGGAGGGCACCTTGCCGAACACGGCAGCGCGAAAAAATTCATCACCTGGACGATCATCGGCTGGGGCGCTATTTCCTTCCTGACCGGGTTTGTTCACAATAGCTGGCAGTTGATCGTCATGCGTTTCCTGCTGGGAGTGGCAGAAGGCGGGGTTTATCCGGCGGTTCTGGTGGTGATAGGCAAGTGGTTCCCACAGAAAGAACTCGGACGCGCCAACGGTCTATTCCTGATCAGCCTGCCATTGTCTGCCACGTTAACCAATCCGATTTCAGGGTTTGTGGTTACACACTACACTTGGCGCGGACTGTTCTTTTTCGAAGGCATCGTGTCGCTGGCCTTGATCGCGATCTGGTGGCCTATGATCAGCGACCGTCCCGAAGAAGCCAAGTGGATCTCCGCGGCAGAAAAAGAGTACCTGCTGACGACGCTGGCAAGAGAAAAAGAGATTGCCCTCGCCAATATGAAGGCGGCCAGCCAGGTGAAGTGGTCGTATAAGCAACTGTTTTTGAACAAGAACATCTGGATTATGGCAATCCTGTATGTCTGCTACACCTCGGGCACCTATGGGTACCTGATCTGGTTGCCGACGCTGCTGAAAGACCTCACCAAGATGAGCCTGACCGCCGTAGGCTGGCTGAGCGCAGTGCCGCTGGCTGCCGCAGTGGTCGGCGTGTACTGGTTCGGTGCGCTTTCAGATCGTAAAGGGAATCGCCGGATCTGGTGTGCGAACGCACTCTGGGGCTTCGGCATTGTGTTCTGGATTGCCACGCTGTTCCCGAAGCACATCTGGCTCTCCTATGTGCTGATCTGTGTAACCGGACTGCTCTCCAAGGCTATGCAGAGCCCATGCTGGTCAATGCCTGCGCTGGTGTTTCCGCCCGGAGTCGCCGGAGGGGCCCGAGGCATCATTAACGGCATCGGCAATCTGGGCGGTTTCCTCGGGCCGGGGTTGGTCGGCTTGTTTTCTACCATGTTTGGAAACATGAACTACGGCATTTACAGTTTGGGTGTCATCCTGGTGATCGGCGGTTCGGTGACCATGCTCATGCCGAAGGTGACCGCCGGCTATAAGTACCAGGAGCAGGCAAAGGCCGCAGAGAAGACTGGTTAGGGCAAGGAAGTTCTTGGGTTACTCCACTCATGTCGCTCGCGAGGTTGTGAGAAGAATGTTTCTCGGGCGGATCAGCGGGGCGGCGAAACGGCGTGGACTGCTTTACTGGCGCGGATCTTCGTCGGAGTAGTGCGAGTGCCGATTTTGACCGGACGAAAGTGTCACATGGCGATGTGAGCGTTGTACTTGAGCCGGAGAGCGAATTAGGTGTTTATAGGTATCCGCACTCAATATCTGGCAGTGTGAACGGTGAGTTCCGAGCGGTTCGCTTGGCAGCCGTACACCGTGAGCAAGGTAAGGAATGCCGATGCCACCATACGGATTCAATATTGTTGAAAGCTGTATCTCCTGCACGATCAAGGGCGATGGAAGGTTCTGCGATCTGTCTGAGCGCGCGCTCGAGGCATTTGAGAATCTTAGATACACGACGGTCTTCCCCCGAGGTGCAGTTTTATTCGCGGAGAGCCATGAACCGCGAGGTGTCTTCATTCTGTGCCGGGGTCGGGTAAAGCTTTCCTTCTCCTCGGCAGAGGGCAAGACGGTCATCATGAGGATCGCCGAAGCGGGAGAAGTGCTCGGCCTGAGCGCGAGCATCTCGGGCCAGCCTTATCTTGTATCGGCCGAAACGATTGAGTCGTGCCAGATCAACTTCATCAAGCGCGACGATTTCCTGCGTTTTCTGGCCAACCACGCCGAAGCTTGCTTCCGCGTCGACCAGCAGTTAGCCGAAAAATATAACTACGCGTGCCGGGAATTGCGTTCGTTCAATATGGCACAATCGGCCGCCGAAAAAGTAGCCAAACTGCTGCTGGACTGGATGGTTCGTTCGGGAGAAGCAGAGCAGCCGGAACCCCATGTCAGGCTCCTGCTCACCCACGAGGAGATCGGCCAGATGATCGCGGCATCGCGCGAGACCGTGACCAGAGTGCTCATGGAGTTCAAGAAGCGGCACATTGTGCGGAGCAAAGGAACGACTCTGATTGTTCGGAACAAGGCTGCGTTGGATTCTTTGGCCACCGCAACCGAGTTCATCAAACTGCGTTGACCAGATCTGGTCAATCCTCTTCGAACTGCTTTCGGAAGTCAGCGAATTCTTTCTTTAGCGTCGCGACCTCCTGCTCCAAGCGCGCCACCGCTTCTTCCAGCCCCGAAATCTGCGCGCTTTCGGCCAGGTTGTCGCTGCCGGCGGTCGCTGACGGCTGCAGTGTATCCCATTCCTCTGCGTCACCAGCCAGCAAATGAACGTAACGTGATTCCTTGGTGCCCGGTTGTCTGGCCAGCATCTTTGCCAGTGGAGGATCATGCTGCACCAACCGCTGTAGCGTGGATTGTACGTCGGCAAGGTCATCAAAGCGGAACATCCGCTCCGTCCGGCCGCGCAGTTCACCGGGTGTTTGCGGGCCTCTCAGCAACAACACACAGATAATCGCCGATTCTCGCCGGGTGAAATTGAAAACCTCCTGCATCCTGTGCTCGTACTTTGCCACGCGGCTATCGGCGCTGCTGACCGGGCCTGCAAGTCCCTTGTCGCCGAGTGAAGAGAGCGCCTCCCGCACGGCGCTTTCGTCCACCTCCATGACCGGATCTCGATTTGACTTCTGATTGCAGGCGTTCACCAACGCGTTCAACGAAAGCGGATAATAGTCCGGCGTTGTGGTCTCCTTTTCCATCAGCGACCCCAACACCCTGACTTCAAGTTGATTCAGTTGAATGTTCACAAAGCAGAATTATCCACCAATCGAACTCTCCTGGCGAGCGGTCGAGACGTCGCCTGGCTGGTTTTACGGGAGCAGTTCCATCCCCGGGTGAAGCTGTTGCATGGGAATAACCCCAGGTTAGCGCCGAAAACAGCGGCGCGGAACCTGGGGCACCCCATCTGCATGGCCGACTATTTCACCCGCACAAACTTCTGCAGGCGTTTGCCGGTGTCCGCTTCGCCCGCGTAAATATTGCCTTGCGAGTCGGACGCTATCTGGTGCAACGTGTGGAACTGGCCGGCATTGCGTCCAGCGTGACCGATTGTCCCAGCGGCAGCACCGTCGCTGCGGCGCACTTTCCAGATCACGCCATTGGGGCCGTCAGCGACTAAAAGATATGTCTGAGCTTTATCGGTGGAGAAAGCTATGTCCGAAGTTGATCCACTCCCCAGCGTTTCAGGACGAAGGTAAAACTCTTTGACGAAATGTCCGTCTTTTTGGAAGATCTGGACGCGGTCGTTGCTGCGATCGCACACGTAAACCATACCGTCGTTGCTGATGTGCACGCAGTGTGTCGAATTGCGGAACTGCTTATCATGCGGGTCGGAGGGCTTATACGCCGGCACGGGGAACGTGTTGTTGATTTCGCTCAACGGCATGCCGTACCCGCCCCATCCGCGTTTGAATTTTCCGGTTTCCGAGTCGTACACCACAACGCGCTTGTTGAGGTAGCCGTCGGCGATGTAGACCTCGTGCGCCGCCTCGTCAATCTCAATGCCCGCAGGCCGGCCAAGCAGACTGGTGTCCTGGTTGTTTTCGGGCGCGGTCGAGGGATGGCCGATCTCCATCAGGAAATGTCCATCGTTGGTGAACTTGAGAATTTGCCTGTCATTTTCGCCGTTGCCGCCCAGCCAGACATTGCCCGCGCTATCGACATGAATGCTGTGTTCGTTGCTCGGCCAGTCCCTTGCCGCCGCCGGGCCTCCCCAGCTTTGCAAAAGTTTGCCGCTCTGGTCGAATTCCAGGACTGGTGGCGCAGGGTAGCAGCACATGGCAACTTGCGGTGTCTGGGCCGCGGCCACCTCGTCTGGCGTGCATGTGCGTGGCCGGTGCAGCACCCAGATGTTGTTGTGGCTGTCCACGGTAAGTCCACCAACCTGCCCGATAATCCAATTGTTGGGGAGTTCCTTGGGCCAGGCGGGATCGACTCTATAAGTGGGTGGCTTCTGGCCTTGGGCAGATGCGAGAAGGCATGTCAATGTGAGTAGCGTGAGACTGCACGCGCAGGCTTTGAGTAACAACCGGAAATAGCCCACAACGTTCTTCATGGTGAGAAACCTCCGTAACCAGACAAGATCAGATTTATTCGCCCACAGATCGAATAACACTTGGTTTATATAGGAACATTGCTTCGTCGCCTGCAAGGATACATGAAGCTGCGCTCGCCGCAAGGAAAGTTGCTGGGCAGGGCAGTGCAGTACCGATTTGCAGCTTTGCCGCCGCAAATGTAATCTCAACATTTGCCGACAGAATCATCTTTCAATCGCGAGGTTGAATTGGAGCCACCCCCGCAAGCGCAAACGGCCCTTTCATCCAAGTACATTCAAGCGGGCACCAGGACTTTTTGGCGGGTCAACGTAGCCCTGGTTGCGGCTGCGTTCTGTACGTTTGCTCTCATCTATTGCGTTCAACCGCTCATGCCGATCTTGGCCGCCGTTTTCAAGGTCACTCCGGCACAGAGCAGCCTTTCGCTTTCCGTCACCAGTGGACTGCTGGCGATCGGAATGCTTGCTTCGGGAATTGCCTCGGAGATGCTTCGCCGCAAGCCTCTGATGGCAACTTCCTTGATCACCTCCGCGCTTCTCACCATTTGCACGGCCGTCGCACCCACTTGGCATCTGCTGCTTCTGACTCGTGTTCTCGTGGGTCTGGCCATCAGTGGACTGCCGGCTGTCGCGATGGCTTATGTCAGCGAGGAGATCGATCCGGCTTCCGGTGGACTCGCTATGGGTTTATATATCGGCGGCACCGCTTTTGGCGGAATGACCGGGCGGTTGATAACCGGCGTCATCACCGATCTGTTGTCATGGCGTTGGGCGATTGGCATCATCGGCGGTCTGGCAGTGTGCGGCAGCATTCTGTTTCTGGTGCTGTTGCCGCCGTCCCGCCAATTTACTCCCCACTCTCCCAATTTCGAGCAGCTAAAATCCTCATTGTTCACCCATTTTCATGATCGAGGGCTGCCGCTTCTGTTCTCGATGGGATTTTTGCTGATGGGAAGCTTCGTCTCGATCTACAACTATCTCGGATTCCGCTTGATGGCTGCGCCCTACTACTTTTCACAGACGGCAGTGGGCCTGTTGTTCACCGTCTACTCGGTAGGGATGTTCAGTTCGGCATGGGCGGGACACGTGGCTGCGCGTCGAGGGCGCCGCGCGGTGCTCTTTGGGATGATCATTCTAATGGGCGCCGGGGTGCTCATTACGATGGCTCATGCCACCTGGGTAGTACTCACCGGGTTGGCCGTGATGACCTTCGGCTTCTTTGGTGGGCACGCGGTTGTGAGCGCCTGGATCGGAGTCCGCGCACGCAACGCCAAGGCCGTAGCTTCATCTTTCTACTTGTTTTTTTATTATTCCGGCTCCAGCGTGGCGGGCACTTTAGCAGGCGTGTTCTGGAGTGCAAAGGGTTGGGCCGGTGTTACCGCCATGGTCTGCACGCTGCTTGCCCTGGGTTTGGTGGTGGTATTCGCCCTACGAAATCTACCAACCGAGCAGGACATCGCCCCGTTTAGCGAAACTCCCGTCGTGTAGGCTGCGACAACGCTGCTGCGCTTCCGTTCCAGGGCTTATCTTGCAATTAATTCTTCAGCTTAAGGTAAACCAGAGCTCCCCATCCAGCCGCTACTCTAGTAGAATTTTGCCATGAATCCAGGAATCGAGAACATCCGCAAACGGGGCAGCCGTATTGTCGCCGAAGGCGCCCATATGCTGCCGGCGGCTTCTCTCATGATCGCCGAGGGCGTTATCAGCTCACTGGACGATCTGAAGAAGCCGTTTGTCACAGTCATCAACTCCTACACCAACCAGATTCCCGGTCACGCGCACCTGGACAAGATCGGCGCGATCGTCCGTGACGAACTGAAAGCTCTTGGCTACAACGTCTGGTATGTCAATGTTGGCGGCGCGGTCTGCGACGGAATCGCCATGGGGCACTTTGGCATGAAGTATTCCCTGGCTTCGCGTGAGCTGATCGCCGACCAGATCGAAACCATCATCGGCGCTCACCCGTGCGACGCCTGGATCGGCATCGCCAATTGCGACAAGATTGTTCCGGCCATGTACAACGCCATGGTCCGCATCAATATCCCCGCCGTTTATCTGAGCGGGGGGCCAATGCTCGCCGGTCCTGGCAACACCGACCTGATTACGGTGTTTGAGGCGGTCGGCAAACACAGCGTCGGCAAAATGACGGACGCAGAGTTGCGCTCGCTGGCTGAAACGGCTTGTCCCGGCTGCGGAAGCTGCGCCGGCATGTTCACCGCCAATTCCATGAACTGTCTCGGCGAGGTTCTCGGCGTGGCTTTGCCCGGCAACGGCACCATCCCCGCCGAACGCTGGGTTGACAACACCTACAAGAAGACCGAACCGAACCCTGCGCGCATCGAGTTGACGAAGAAGGCGGCACACGCCCTTAAGCGCTGCCTCGATAACAATATTCGCCCGCTCGACATCATCACAGAGCAGGCGCTGGTCAACGCGTTTATCCTCGACGTTGGCATGGGCGGATCGACCAACACCATTCTGCACACGCTGGCACTCGCGCATGAGGCGGATATCAAGTTCGATCTCAACCGGCTCAACGAGATCTCTGAAAACACGCCGCACATCTGCAAAATTTCGCCCAGCCGTCCCGAAGTTCACGTCGAGCACGTGCATCAGCACGGCGGAATTCCCGCCATTCTCAAGGAACTCAATCGTCACGGCGTGCGTGGCTTGAACCTCGATGTTCCAACCGTTGTTGGCAAGTTAGCCGATGCGGCTGCCTGCGCTCCCAATGCGGATGGCGACGTCATTCGTACCGTCAAAAACGCCTTCAGCCAGACC
>JBEKQP010000133.1:0-19577 GCA_049519595.1 Candidatus Korobacteraceae bacterium
TGAGCACCGACGACTGCCATGCGAGCGATGTGATCCGAGAATTTCTGGAGGAATCGCATCTCGTTCCAGGGGGCTTTCCATTCGGCCCCCTGCATTTCGGTGAGATCGGCCAATATGCCGATCGGGTGCTTCTCTCGTTTCGCGATAAAAAATTCAATCTGCGGTTCGAAGGCGTTTACTTCTTCGGCCAATAATTTTCCTACGACCTTGAAGCCGAATGCCGCTCCGCCGCTTTCCTTAAGTCTCGCAATCATAAATGTATCCCTTCCTCGCGTTCCATCTATTGACTTCCATATGGTGACGCTGTGCTAACTGCGGCAGCCTGGTGAGAACCTACTCGCGGAATCACAATGGGCGCTTCGCAACGGGAACCTCCCGAGGCATTCGCCGCCGCGCGATATGGGCCTCAATTGAATACTGCCAAGTATGTCCTCTTGCAGGCTACTACCCCGTTCTGCGGAGCGTCGCTCAACCTGAAGGACTGCGAGCGACTCGCACCATGGCAGGACGCAACAACCGGTCTCCGATTTTGTATCCGCGCTGTAACTCCTCCAGCACGTGGTTGTTCTTAGTGGTCGTACTGTCCACCATGTCGACGGCTTGGTGCGTAAACGGGTCGAAAAGCTCACCTTTCGCCGGCACCGCTGTGAGCCCAAGTTTGCCCAGCGCGTCGCATAACTGTTTTCGGATCAGGCTGAACCCTGAGCGGTATTCTTGCGGGCTCCGAGCGGGAGCCTGCAAGGCCAGGTCGAAGCTATCCAAAATGGGCAGCAGCGACTTGAGTGCGTCCGCCAGAGCATAATTCTTGAAGTCCTGCTGTTCTTTGGCGGCGCGCCTGCGCACGTTTTCGAAGTCCGCCTGGAGACGGGCCATGCGATCATGGAGTGCGTCTAGCTCGGCTTTGACTTTCTCCGCGGCGCTCTCTTCCGCAGTTACCACGCGCTTCGCCGGCCACTGATTGTCGCCTGTATTATCTTTCAACAAGGGGAATTCGTGGTCGAGATCTAACTGTTCACGTTGAGAGTTAGCGTTGCTCTCCGTCATCCGAAATTTCCTTTTCGCCTCGAAAATGGCAGCCTTAGTGAATCCATTGTGCCTGCTCGCGACGTTCGCAGTAACGCGTGAGGCGCGCCGCAATTGGCTGCTGGACCCCTCAAAGATCTGAGCAACCTGGTTTCAGTTTCAACTTCTTAGCGTCGTTATACTGCCGCTCTGGTCCGTTCATCAAGAACTCGGTAGCCTCACGGCATCTGCGGATGGACTTGCTGAAATCCTCCGCAATCCTGTCAAACTCTGCTTGAATGGTTGCCTTCGCTTCGACGATTGTCTTTGGCCCGTAGATGTTTTCCATTTGTTAGTCTCAGCCTCTCTATACACAACTCGGTTTTTGACACACCTAGCTGTTGTCCGACCAAGCTTGTTCGTCGTGGAGTCATTCTTCGCTTCGTTCGTGAGATCGAGCGCCTTTGCCCGACTCCGCATGCTCGGACGCGGCTACCATGATTCTGATCCTCCGACGGCACTCGTGAACAAATGCACTGAATCGACACATGAGACCACCAGGTTGTTGTCTCATCGCACCTCCTCACAAGCCCGCTTTCTCGCAGATGGGCTGGCACCCTGTACTAACGATTGAATGAGCTCGCCCTGCGGATGGGGTAATATTGCGATCAAGTTCTTGAAAGTGAACATTCCAACCTCCTCGTCGCTCATCGTGCCTAGACCTCCAACCGGAGCCGCACGAATTCCCACGTTACCAAGTCAACATCTAGACTTCTGAGCAATATGGCTCACGAAACGAGGGGGTGATTCCCGGCCGCTCAGACCAATTTCGAAGTCACTGTATCCCGGAGCTATTAACCGCGGCGCCTATGCTTTCTGCAAAACCTCGGCTTGCAGCCAAGGCAATGATCGCCGTCGCCCGCCGCTTTCGATTGTGTGAGCAATATTGGACAGACAGCCATTCCCTCACTTGGTAACTTCAGGGACACTGTCGCTGTGGCGACTATACGGCAATCTGGGTTAAGGGGCGACGCCAACACGCTTGAAGCCGTCTTAGGAGTCTTCCCTATCCGGGCGGACCCCAAAGGTGTAGCATTTTGAATAGCGTTTTACGTCCAGGGTCACTGCGCGTTTTTCAAGGCAACGGATAAGGCAACAGATCATGATGCTCTCCCCACAAACGCTAAATTTGGCTAGGCGCCTTCTGGCTTGCGAAGTTGTTGCCAGTGAGAACTCTGAGCCAACGGAGTCTTCGGCCGTTCGCGTCTGTGAGAAGCTGCGCGGGCCTCTCTGTGCACTCGCGGGAGTCGCCGGCTATCGGTCGCTCCTTTCGCGTGCGCTGACCTTGGCTAGAGCGGAAACTCCTGGTCTTAGCGCGGTGCAGGTCGCGGCGGATGGATCCTTGGAGGGTCTGGGTGAATTCGCGCCGCAAATCGACAAGGACCACGCTGGGGAGGCAGGAGTCATTCTCATCGCCCAGTTACTCGGACTGTGTCTTGCCCTGATTGGCGAAGTTTTAACGTTGCGGCTGGTCGAGGACGTATCTCCTTACCTCGAACTCGCAACGAAATCGGCCACACCCACGCCCTTTGAAGACATTCTGAAGGAAGTTGGCCAACTCAACAATGTGAGCGAACGACTTGAGTCGCTTGCGGACCAGCATCCGATCGTGGAAGATGCACTGATGAGTGTCTCAGGAAATATCCGTAATACAGCTACCGTACTGGAAGTTCTCACTCTGATCAGAAACAAGTCTATCCGGCTACCAGAGAATGCAACGAAGCAACCAGCCAAGCCCTATAAGATGTGAGTCTTGCAATCACACCAGGGTGCGTAAGTTCATCCGGCCCGCGATTTTTTTCCCCCTCCGCGCTGAGTAGAGCGACTGATCGGGAAGTTCAGACCGGCTCCGTTACTGCAGGGAATTTTGCACGGCAACGAGATGATGCCTCCTCGACAAATGCGAAACTTGGCCCCGCGGCTATTGGCTTACGAAGCCGCTGCTGGCGAAACATCGGACTCTGCGGCTGTTCGCGTTTATGAGAAGCTACGCCGACCACTATGTGCACTCGCGGGAGTTGCCGGTTTTAGGTCGCTCGCTTCTCGCGCTCTGGCGTTGGCCAGGGCGGAAGCCCCCACACTTAGCGCGGTGCAGGTCACCCCGGATGGACTTTTACAGGGTTTAGTCGAACTCGAGTCGCAAAGCGACAAGGACCACGCCGAGCAGGAAGGCGTCATTCTCATCGCGCAGTTACTCGGGCTGCTTAGCATTTTCATTGGCGAAGCTTTAACTATGCGTCTGGTGCGGGATGCGTGGCCGGATGCAGCGTTCGACGATCCGGACTCCAGGAACGAGAGAACAGCATGAACCCAAAAGATAAAGTAAAGATTGAAAAACTGCCGACCGGAGTCCCGGGCCTCGACGAAATTGTGGGTGGGGGTCTCCCTGAATTCTCTTTCAACATCATCGCGGGTGCCCCAGGAAGCGGCAAGACCACACTGGCGCACCAATTCGTGTTCGCCAATGCGACCCCAGAGCGCCCCGCGCTTTATTTCACTGTGCTCGGCGAATCCGCCATTAAGATGCTGCGCTACCAGCAGCAGTACACGTTCTTCGATCCGGTCAAGCTGCCCGACGCTGTTCGCTTTGTCAACCTGAGCCAGATTGTCTTAGAGAAAAACTTGAGCGCGGTCTTGGACGAGATCACCAAAGAGGTTGAGAAGGCTAACCCCGCCATCGTGGTAGTGGACTCCTTTCGGACCATGGTGCGTAAGCCGCAAGGCGGCCTAAGCGAAATGGATCTGCAGTCCTTTATTCAGCGGTTAGCCCTGTTCCTGACCAGTTGGCAAGCCACGACTTTTCTGATCGGTGAATATGCCGAGGAGGAGTTGCGCGATAATCCCATATTCACCGTTGCCGATGGCCTGTTCTGGCTACGCCAAACAGCGGAGCGAAACTCCGTTGTGCGGAAGTTACAGATTATGAAGCTGCGCGGTCAGGCTTCCGTGCCCGGTCTGCACACCTTCCGCATTACCGATGGCGGGCTGCAAGCCTTCTCGCGTACCTTCGGGCTATCGGGACACAAGCGAAACCCGCCCATCGACCGGCGCCTTTCCATCGGTGTTCCAGAGCTGGACAAGATGCTGGGAGGAGGCATTCCCGAAGGCGATAGCGTCCTGGTGACCGGATCTTCCGGGACGGGAAAATCGGTCCTGGCAACACAATTCATTGCTGAAGGAATACGCCAGGGGGAACCCGGCATTGTCGCAGTCTTTGAAGAACGACCGCAAGCATACGCCGACCGGGCCAGCAGCTTTGGCTTGGATTTGGAAACACCGCAGCAAGAGGGGAAACTGCTAATTCTCTATCTCCGTCCTCTGGATCTCTCGGTGGACGAAACCATGAATGAGATTCTCGACGCGGTGCAGAAAATTGGGGCAAAGCGCCTGGTGATCGACTCGCTGGCGGGCTTTGAGATGGCGCTGTCGCCCGGCTTCCGGGAAGACTTTCGCGAATCGCTCTACCGGATGATCTTCGCACTGACCGGAATCGGGGTAACGATTCTGAGCACGGTCGAGGTGGACGAGTCTTTCACCGAATTCCCGTTCAGCACCTACTCGATTTCTTTTCTTACCGATGACATCATCCGGCTTCGGTACGTTTCCATCGAGGGGCAGCTTCGCAAGATCATGGTTGTTATCAAGATGCGCGGCGGCAACCACAGCAAGGATGTTTGCGAATATGAAATCACTTCCGAGGGGGGAATCGTCGTCGGCGAGCGCCTCAAGGACTATCAACGTCTCATCACCGGGATTCCTGAACGTTTGATTCGACCCGGCCCAAAACAAGGGCCCTCGGATGAGCCGGAAGCCAAGAGTAAGAGCTGAGATTTATGGATACCGAGACTAACCATCAGCGCGCGGGCCACGTACCCGATCTGCCGAGCCTTTGCCACTCAATCTTTGAGGGTTCGTCCCTGCCGATGGCCATGTTGGCGGGAGCTGAGCACATCGTCAGTTATGTCAACCCAGCCTTTGGCCGCTTCGTCGGTAGAGATAAAGACGAATTGGCCGGAATCCCATTCGCCGAAGTGGTGCCAGGGGACGGATGTCTGTCGCTTCTTGACCGGGTTTATCGCACGGGGGAAGCCGAAAGCCATACGGAACAGGAACCCTCCAGTGGGCATACGCTCTACTGGTCCTATGCGATGTGGCCGGTTCTCGGGGCGGATAAACACCCGGTGGGAGTCATGTTCCGAGTGACAGAGACCGCGAGTTTCCATCAGCAGGCGACCGCTATGAACCAGGAGTTGCTGTTGTCAGCCGTGCGCCAGCATGAACTCACAGAAGCGGCGGAGAGGCTGAACGCGCAACTGCAGCGAGAAATGAGCGAGCGCAAGCTGATGGAGCGGGCTCTGCTGGACAGCGCGAAGCTGGCAGCCACGGCTAGACTGGCCTCGACCATGGCTCACGAGATTAACAATCCTTTAGACGCGATTACCAACCTTGTATACCTGCTGGCTCCACTGCAAACCACGCCCGAGGCCCAGGCTTACATTGCCACCCTCGATCAGCAGCTAAGGGGTCTCACTCGCATCGCTACTCAGATGCTCAAGTTTAATCGCGACAGCAATCGGCCGACCGAATTCAAGTTGGAGGAATTAATCCGCGAGCTGTTGGACTTTTATCGTCCCCAGGCCGAGAGGCAAGGAATAGTTGTCATTCAACGCCTTGAGTCCGAGGGGTCGGTCCTGGGCTTTCGAAGTGAAATCATTCAGGTTGTTACCAACCTTTTGCTCAACGCGCTTGAGGCCTCATCCAGCGGCAAGAAGGTCATTGTTCATCTATATCCTGCTCCTCCTTGGCTTTGTAGCATTCACAACAGATATGGTTACTGCCTTTCTGTTGCCGATACGGGCCGGGGAATCGACCCTCAATCCTACAAGCGTATCTTTGCGCCTTTCTTTACCACGAAAGGCGACAAAGGAACAGGGCTGGGACTTTGGCTCTGCATGGGTATTGTCAACCGCGCGGGCGGCTCGATTCGCGTCTGGAGTTCGCGGCGCCCCGGTCGCTCAGGCACCTGTTTCTCTGTTTTCCTGCCTGTTGAGGAAGGCGCATTCACACCGCTTCGCCGCAGATACGAGCGGCAGAACTCGACGTGTCAGCCGAAGGAGCAAAGTCGGCCAGACGCTGAAAGTGTTTAATCCGTTACCATCCTTCCAAAGCAGGCTTGTTGTGCTCACGGGCAGTGATACTGCATTAGGCAGAGCACGGGTGCAGAGGTCGACCGCACGGTGTCCTCACTCTTACAGAGAAGATTTTCAGCGGCTGATCCACGTCGAGAATTGAGTTCGGAGCTGCCGCGAGAATCGCCATAACAAACAGGACGTAAACCAAACGATCGAAGTTCTCGCTGAGTTTTGCTCGCGGACCCTGCATTTCAGCGCAGGAAATGGCGGGACAGGACTATGGCACAGAACGTGGCGAAGCCGAGGAGGATGGGACCGATAATGGCGTTGATGATGCGGAAGAAGGTGGGGCCGATACGGTGGGGCATGAAGCGAACGACGACGATCAGCGTAGTGAACCAAGTCATCAGGCCGGCGGCGGCCATCAGTATCCCCCACCCGGGTGCTTTGGAACCGAAGATGGAATGGGCAAAGGGAAGCCAGTTGGAGGTGACGCCAACCCAGTAAACCATGGTTAAGGGGTTGAGGATGGTCAGGCCAGCACTGGCGGCGACATCGGCGACCAGATGCTCGGGGACGGTACCTTCGTCCCAGTGTTGGCGGGCGCTGGCGTAGGCCCGCAGAGGATCCTTGACGGCGCGGACAAGGAAGTAGATCCCCAGCGGGAATAGGACGGCGACGCCGGCAGCTTCCAGGACGGTCTGGACAGTCGGGTTGGACAGGTCGGAAAAGAGATAGTGACCGCCGAGGAGGACTAGGGAGAAGAGGGTTAGATCGCCCGTGACAGAGCCGATTCCGCAGGCGAGAGTATGGCGCCAACCACCAATTACGCCACGGCGGATGGCTAGCATGTTGACAGGACCCATCGGCGCGGCCGCCGCCAGTCCCATGAAAAATGCAGCCAAAAGTACGTGGAGATGGAAAACGAACACCATGTTGTGGCAGCCAGGCAGAATAAGCCCGGAATTCTATTCGGGTATTCTGGCAGTCAAGAATATAATGGCTGGGCTGCGCAGTCCCACATTAATTGACGTAGTTCGCACCCTCGTTGCGCGGGGCCACGGGCGCAGGCGATTCAGAACGATTTTTACTTGGTTTTCTGATCACCAGCAGCTTCCTCCTGCGATTCTTCAGCTTTTTGCCAACCGGAATTGGGGTTGTATTCCTTCATGGCTTTGGCGAGAATATCGGTCTTCTTGCCGAGATCCTTCTGGTACACCACTCCATCTTCATTCACGATGAATGTCATCACCCCAGACGACTTGTGTTCCGCTGGATAGGCCAAAAAAGCGAACCCCACGGTCATTTTGCCATTTACGATGTAACTTTTAGCACCGCCCGGAGCATTTCGCCCCTGACGCGTTAGGATGCGGTAATAGTAACCGCGGTAGGGAGTTTGCGCGCCATCTTGACTTTCGGTGTGGCCCTTAGTAAAGGCCGATGCCACCAGCGGCCCGATTGGGCTGTTGCCTTCGCCATCAGCAGCTTTCCAATAAAGGCCATTGTGCTGCCCTTCATCACTGTAGATTTTCTGGGCGTACTCGGTGTGTGTGGAGTGGTATTCCTTTTCCGCCACCACCAGTTCCTGGCAAACGCGAATAGCCGATAGTTCATTCCGGCCAATTCGCCTATACAAAATCTCCTTCTTGCCAGCAGAGGTGTCGAAATACCACGAATTTCCTTTGTTCACGAGCGGGATGGGCGTTGGCCAATTCTCCGCGCCGATGTACAAAACAACGGTCCCGTCCGGTTCTTTCACCAGACGGTGCATTTCTCGATATTTTTTTACGAAATTAGCGCGGTTATGGGCGTCTTCAGCTTCGTCTCCCGAGGAAACGATTTGCTTTCCTTCTGGCCCGAGGATCTCCAGCATCGCTTTTTCGTCGTTGCTATGCGCTGCCGTGACCAGTGCGCTGCTCGCGTCTTCCGGCGATGAAAATGTTTTTTGACTAGATTGTTGCGCCAGGGAATGGACCGAAAAACATCCCATCAGAAGAATCGTGACTGCGGCTAATTTAGGAAGAGTGGCCCAAGAAAATTTGTCGAAGTTCAGCTTCGTTTGCCGCATTGACTTCTCTCCATTTCTAAATTTCATTTAACAGGAACGCAATGAAATCTCGATTACCGACGGCCGCCACCACGAGCTCCTCCGCCTCCACCGCCGCCACGCGGAGCTCCGCCGCCACCGCGCGGTGTTCCGCCTCCGAAGCTGGCGCTTCCGCGTGACGCAAAGCTCCTTGCCTGTCCGCCATGGCCGTAGCCGCTGAATGCGCCCGAGCGGACCCCGCTCTGACCGCGAGGTTCAGCGTATCCTCGAGCAGCCTGGGTGTTTCCGCCGAAAGGATGGGCCGCCGCGCCAGGACGGTTGTAAACTCCGCCGCGCACGCCTGCTCCTCGGTAGAAATTACCCCGGTTGTAAAACGTCCTGCTCCGGGAGTAGTACCTGTTATGGTCATAAATTGGGTATCCGTGATGCCAATCGAATCCCCAATGAGGCCAGCCCCACCCAAAACCTCCGAACCAACCGATTCCGAAGCCGATTCCGAATGAGAGATACGGACCGCCAAACCAGATGCCCGGATACGGGTACCAGCCCGGCCACGCCACGATGGGACCTCCGTAGACTATCCACGGATCATAAGCCGGGACGTAAACGACCTCTGGGTTAGCAGGCTGAATGACGATCGTCGAGTCCTGCGTGGCTACGGTCTGTTGCGGCGTGCTCTTAAGGTTGCCCGCCTCTTCGGCTCGCCGGCGCATCACCTGTATGGCGCTCGTCACATCCTCTTGCTGGTTGTAGTAGGCGTCGCCGAGAGATGACGTCCAAGAGAGATTCTTGTCCATGTTTCCAAGCACGGATGGAAATGCAGCGAGCGCCTTGACGCTCGGGTCCCAGGGTTGTTGGTCCACCGCTTGACCCAAAGCGTCGCCCTTCAAATCAGGATGCGCCTGTACCCATCTGTCGGCTTCGACGACTTGCTCGGGAAACGTGGACGCCGCCAGGATCTGCGCTACCAGTGAATCCGGATACAGCGCAATCGGCGCTACCAACTGCTGCAACTGCTCCGGCGTCTGTTGCGTGTATGGCGGTGCCGACGCGGGCTGCTCGGGCGGCGCCGGGATTTGCGTGTCTTGATAGGCCAACAGATTCTGAGGCCAAGCTGCGAACAACAGAGCCAACGACAACAGGAGACTCAAAACCTGCTTGCCCAATCCAGGCCTTGAGAACCCTATGGCACGCTCAAAAATATTCATATTCTTGAACCTCCCTGCACCTTCATCGCTTGAGGCATCCGATAGATTAGAGATGAACAAAAACACGGCCGGGACAAACCGTAATCGCGACAAACAATGCCATTTCCCAAAATCAACGTCTGGTCAATATTGCTCACTGTATTGTGAAGCAATGTTCCAGAGATGGTTGGCTTTCCACAACCTAAGCTGACCTTATAGTCCGATACAACCATTCCGACCGCGGTTGCCCCTCCAGCAACGGCGATAAGCGAGCATAGGTAGAGCACAGTACCGTGAGCCTTGCCACCAGAGCTACGCGGGGGCCGAGGATCGCAGATATCTCTACGGATTCAAAGACCTAAAACGACGGCTTCATGCTCTCGTGGCTGCCGAATAGCATGTACGCACGAACGGACAGATTACTGCAAGTAACCCCAAGCGCCTGAGCGGCGCTTGGGCTACATTCACGATCCTCTTAGCTTCTTGATTCTTTTTCTTCTGACGTCGGTTGCTATGGCTTCGTGGTTTTCTTTTCTTTCGCCGGTGGTCTGGCCGCTTTTGTGTTCCCGCCACCGATCTCGAGCAGCGTCAGTGAATCCGCAGCGTTGAATGGATACTCGCGAACGGACTTCTGGGAAGCCTGGCCACCACCACTCAGGGTGATGTCCACCCGGCGATTGCTGGCCAGAATGATCGTTCTCATATTATTGAGCAGCCTTTGCCGCTCTTCTGCGCTCAACTCGGGGTTCCGTTCAACCGCATCTTTCACCTCGGCGTCGGTGAGGTTTTGTTGTTCGCCGAACGCCTTGGTCTGAATGTTAGCGGCGGGAATGCCCTGTTCGACCAGGAAGCGCTTGACACGGTTGACCCGCCGTTCGGAGAGCGCCTGATTGTATTCCACGGAACCACGCGGGTCGGCATGGCCTTCAAGAGTCAGGAGGACATCCGGTTTACTTTGTAGATATATCCGGAAATCAGCGGCGAGCGCACTGAGAGTTTTTTCCTGGCTGGCAAGCAGGCCAGCGCCGGGATTCTCGACCGTTGGCTTGGCCGTCGCAAAGTAAACACTGTGGAGGGCAAGCCGCCTCTCGATGGCGCTAACCTTTGGCGGTGGTGGTGGCGGTGGGGCCTGTATGTCTACCGTAGTTGTGGAAGAAGCCATGAGCGGCGGATTGCGGTCATCGCTAACATTGCAGGTCACGGTAATTGTCCCGGGCTGTGTACCCTCGGTGTCCAGGGTAGCGGTGGAGGTGCTGCCGCTGATGTTCCCGGCGCTGGTGGTATAGCTGTAGGTCAACCTGTGTCCGTCGGGGCTGCTGGCATTCGCGCTGATGGTTGAGGTGCCACCCATCGGCACGCTCGCCGGATCGGCCGAACATGAAATCATTGGCGGACGCGGCGCTTTTACGGCGAACGTGGCACTGCACGAGACAACACCATTGCGGCTGCCATCACTCAAGCTGGCAACAACCTGGTATGAGCCGGGCTGCAGTCCGGTGGTGTCAACCTGGGTGGAAGCGCTGCTGCCGGAAACCTTCACTCCGGTGGCAGACCAGTTGTATTTAACCGTACGCTTGGGATTGAAATTGGATTCAGTGGCAGTCGCGGTTACAGGCTCTCCGGCAAAGACATCGCTTGGCCGCACCGAGCAAGCCGCGCTGGGTGGCACAGGAGGTGCTCCGCCGCCGAACATGAAATTGAGGCCAGACTGTAGTCTTACGCCGCTGAGATCGGTACTCGGAGTCGTGCTCGCAGGACCAGGACCATACCGGTAGCTAGACATTACATAGTCGGCCCTGAACAGCCGTAGAGCAACGTGCCGGGACAGGTTCAGATCAAGACCTCCGCCAAGCAAGAACCCTAATTTCTGGATATTGTGGAAGCCTTCCGGGTAAAGACGGTGGTCGCCCGCTAACACCTCAAGAAATGGAGAGAAATGAGCACTGCGGAACGTAACCTTTGGGCCCATCGAGAGGTTGGCGAAATCGGCGTCTCGGCAGCACGCGGCAGGTGTCCCCCTTTCACCGATGCCCCAATGGTCACTGGCATCGAGTGTGAGGCCGAACCAGCGATTGAAATCATAGGTGATGGCGGCGCCAGCTCCGCGCGGATTTGAGTTCATTTGGCTGGTTATCGGAACTATTCCTAGTGGAAGGAAACCGTGCACGTCCGCGCCGGGATACCAGAAAGAATATCCACCGTAAAGCTCCCACTTGGGAGCAGGCCGGTCCTGAGTTGCGGCTGGGGCAGTCTGGTTCTGAGCTGCGGCCAAGGTGGCAAACACACACAGAACAGCAATCGTTGCCGGCAGCATGGCTAAAACACGACCAAGATGGCCCTTTAAATGAGATGACATGCGAATACTCCTCCGAACTCTAATAACGTGAAATTCTGCTTTTCCAAGCTGCCCGGTAGTGAGACCGGCCTCACTTTGGTCTCACTACCGGAATCCAGAGCCATTATGTTTCCTTGGAATAAGGTGTTGGTTCCAAGGGTGGCCGAACTGCCGACCTGCCAGAACACGTTCTGAGGCAGGGCGCCACCGGCCAGGATGACGTGGCTGTTACCGTCGGCCGTCGTCAGTGTAGACACGATCTGGAAGACCCAGACATCAGTCGCACTGCCGCTGAGGGTTAGATTCCCGGTGATTCCCAGCGAGGGCTGCGCGCTTGTGGTCTTGTAAACGCCAGCGGCGAGGGTTTCCCCTCCTATATCTGCGGGGAGAATGGCCCCCCCTGCTTCACCCGCGGCGTTGTTATATGCCGTGGTCAAGTCAACTTTGGCAGCCGCGGCAACCGCATCGCCCGCGTGGATCACGCCGCCGTTGGTGAGTATTCCCGGCGGAAATCCGGTGATCGCGGTTCCCGGCGAAACACCAATATCCCCACTAACGGCGGTGCCCACATTATTGACGTTGGTCACGGTGGAGCCGGCCAAAGATCCGAAAGTGCAAGCCGCTCCCAACGGATTGGCTGGCGGGGTCGCTGGTGGCGTTGGCGGTATCACCGGCAGTACAGGTGCCGAGCACGAAGGGGAGGTCGTGAACGTCCACGTGAAATCGGCCGCCAGAGAATTGCCGAACGTGTCAGCCGCCCCGGTATTAATGGTGGCGGTAAAAGTGGCGCTCGGCGCAAGAGGGACCGAGGGTGTAAAGGTGGCAATATTGGTCGCCGCAACGTAGGTGACTGTCCCGGCTACGCCCGCCCCGCCTGGCCCGGCCAAAGTGAACGTAGAACCGTTGATGGTCGCGGGGTTCATCGCCTTGCTGAAGGTTGTGCTGATAATGGCGATGTTGGGGCAAACGCCCACATTGGCATTCGGCGGAGTTACAAGGATCACTGTAGGCAAGGTTTGAGGGGCGGCGGGATTTCCCGCATTCGGATTACTGCCTGGATCGCAGCATCCAACGGCAAAACCGAATAGCAGGATTGCTGTCGACAAGACCTTATAGTTGCTATGCGTCCACATTGCGTACCTCTTCTTCTCGGCTCAAATCAGCGCCGTATGTCGTTCCCGATGCGTGACTCTAGCAACTCTGGATCACGCATTCTGTTCAAAATTGCTCACCCTGCTGACAAAGGGCTGCTCGTGTTCCAAAGTGGGAATTGCGGAGCAAAGTCTTGCGATAGACGAGTGTGTAACATCTGTCGGGCTCGTGAGCCATATTGCTCAGACAGCTTCGACTGAACCCAATAATGTGAGTAGTACCTTGCGTGCTGCGAATGAAACAAAAGCAACAAACGCGGCGCAGAGATAGAGGAAAGAGGCAGAAACTATGAAGAAACTGATGCTATTAGTTGCGTTGGTGAGTCTGGCCACGTTCGGCTGGTCGGAGTCGAAGCTCGAATCATCGAACGATCGGCTGAATAATGCAGCCAATGTGTTGCACGAGATCATGGCCGCGCCCGACAGGGGCATTCCGGAAGAGGTATTGGAACACGCAAAGTGCGTAGCTGTGGTACCGCATATGATCAAGGGCGGCTTCGTGTTTGGCGCGGAGGGTGGCAGAGGCGTAACTACATGCCGAACCGCCAATGGCTGGAGTGCGCCGGCGTTTTTTGCGATCACGGGCGGGAGCTGGGGATTTCAGATCGGGATCGAGGGCGTGGATCTGGTCATGATCATCCAGAATGAAACAGGCATGCAGCGGCTGCTTGCCAGCAAGTTCCAGCTTGGAGCGGATGCCTCGGCGGCCGCTGGGCCAGTGGGACGTCATGCTTCGGCTGATACCGACTGGAAGCTGAACACCGAGATTCTGACGTACTCACGCGCCAAGGGGGCTTTTGCTGGACTGACGTTGACCGGCGCTGCGATTCGTCGCGACGACGATTCCATGCGAGCCATCTACGGACCTCATGTTTCGACCCGGTCGGTATTGATGGGTAACGTAGCGGCGACACCTGCGGCGCGGTCGTTCCTCCATGCAGTCCGGAGCGCGAAGGCAGAGGCCATAGCTGCAAAAGAGTAGTCAGATCTAGAATGCGGGTGCACCCGAGAAGGATGTGCGGTCTCGGGTGCCCACGACGCGGAAAGGGAAGGCGCATATGCTTTGGACAATCATGGTGATTCTGCTGGTCATGTGGCTTCTGGGCTTCAGCTTTCATATCGCCGGGGGCCTGATCCACCTGCTGCTGGTTGTAGCACTGGTGGTCCTGATCGTTAACCTGGTGACCGGACGCCGAGCGAGGAATTTATGAAACTCCTGCTTCAGGTTTACCAATCTGCCTTCGGGTGCCATCACAGCCAACTGAGCCGTGTGTTCACCATCAAGAAACGGACGTACCAAGTCTGCGTCGACTGCGGACGGGAATTTGAGTATTCGTGGGCGTTAATGCACCCCGTGCAGCCGAGCGTTGCTGATAATGCCTGTGCGCCGCTGGAATATCGCAAGGCAAGCTAGAGTCCGCGACTCGATCCTGTCGTCTAAGGCGCCGCAGCCCATATTTTTTGCATGTGAGCGATCTTGCTCAGACACGAACGTTGACACCTGTCATTCTTTGATCTGCTGAGCGTGTCGAGAGTGCGACGACCGCTAGTTCGTCGCTTTCGTTCTTAGGTCGCTCCGGGTGAGATCCCAGCCAGTCACATCGAAACGACCACATCCAGCCACATTGGCATTCTTCATCCGCGTGTGCCGCGCACCTCGGCGGACCATTCGACCCTAAAGTTCGCGAACATTCGACTTAGGGCAACGTCTCCGGGCGGATGACAGCCGTTAGCCGCGGAACAAGGAAGAAGGTCGCACATTATGCCTCTGATTCAACTGGTGGAAGTGCTGATCGTGGTGGGTGTCCTGCTATGGCTGGTGAATCGCTTCATCCCAATGCAGGCAACCATCAAGTCAATTCTGAATGGCGTCGTGGTCATTGCAGTTGTTCTGTGGCTGATGAATGGCATTGGCCTGTTTCACTCCATTTCCCGGATCCACATTGGGAAAGGATGAAGGTAGCGCGCCACCTCAAGAAACATCAAGGCGCAACTTCGAATCTAGATGAAGCAGTACGGCAGACATCTGCCAAAGGAAGATCATTGAAGATAAAACTGTTGTTAGCAGCTGTAATCGTCCTGAGTTTGAACGCATTAGCTCAGACCACTCCTCAAGTCGCACTTGTCGAACCAATGGCTCAGGCGCCGATGTTCCGCGTCACGGTAATCAGCCGCAGCGTGCAGGCAGTCGACTACAAGCATCGCAGCGGAAGCACTACGCTGGATTTCGCAGGTACGGATCTGATGCCTTTAGCCAACGGCCAAGCCAAGGTGGACAGTAAGCGTGGGTCCATCAAGATCGAAACGGAATTTGCTAACCTGCAGAAGCCTACGGATTTTGGCAATGAGTATCTCACTTATGTGCTTTGGGCGATCACACCCGAGGGCCGGCCGGTGAACTTGGGAGAAGTGCTGGTAGGCGGCAACGGTCGCACCAAGTTGGACGTAACAACAGACCTTCAGGGATTCGCTCTGATTGTAACGGCGGAGCCTTACTATGCCGTCCGGCAGCCCAGCAACGTGGTAGTACTCGAAAACGTGGTTCGCGCCGACACCAAGGGAACTACGGAGGCAGTGAATGCAAAGTATGAACTCATGGAGCGGGGCGGCTACATCCCCACCGGCTACAAATTTGACCCTGTGGTTCTGAATGCCAGGTTGCCATTGGAATTCTTCGAGGCACGGAATGCACTACGCATCGCGCAATCCGAGGGTGCCGAGTGGTACGCCAAAGACAGCTATCAGCATGCTGTTCGGCTAATGAACAGAGCCGATGAATATGCCACGAGCAAACACATCGACAAAAAGCCACTGATCGCAGTTGCCCGCGAGACAGTGCAGACTGCTGAAGATGCACGTGCGATCGCAGTTACCAAGATGGACGAGACGCGCTTGGCAAATGAGCGTCAGGCTTCCGCCGATGCACAGCTGAAGGCGCAGCGCGAGGCTGATAAAGCGGTGCGGCAGAAAGAGCAAGCTCAGGCCGATGCGGCAAAGGCGCAATCTGACTTGGCCGCAAATCAAACAGCATCAGCAGCGGCGGTCAGCGCGGCCCAGGCTGATACGGCAAGGGCGCAATCCGACATGGCCGCGAATCAAGCAGCATCAGCAGAAGCGGTCACCGCGGCTCAGGCCGATGCTGACCAATCTCGTTTAGCTGCGCAGCAAGCACAACAGAATGTGCAGCAAGCGGAAAATGACAAAGCCGCCATGCGCACGCGGTTGTCTGAGCAGTTGAATTCCATTCTTCAGACTCGCGACAGTGCGCGCGGGCTCATCGTCAGCATGTCTGATGTCTTGTTTGATACTGGGAAATACTCATTGAAGTCTGGTGCAAGGGAGAAGCTGGCGAAAGTCGCCGGCATTCTGCTCGCCTACCCTGGGCTCAACATTGCAGTTGGCGGCTACACGGACAATGTCGGTGGCGACCAAATGAATCAAACACTGTCTGAGAACCGCGCCGGTTCAGTACGTGATTATCTTGTGCAACAAGGCGTGGCGACAGGTTCAGTCAGTTCCAAAGGCTTCGGCAACACTTTGCCGGTAGCTTCAAACGATAACTCCACCGGCCGGCAGCAGAACCGAAGAGTGGAACTTCTCGTTTCTGGCGAATCCATCGGCAATCAGGTCATGTGACGACAGGAAGCTTGCGCTAAAGCAAGCGTACGTGACGAGTATCAACAGAGATAACGATAGCTGCAACGCGGTTATCTGAGCACTTGCAACCAGCTTGGCTCTTATCGGCGCGGGCCCCACCCTCTGGGCTTGCGCCGTTTTTCTTTCCGGCACTAACGAGGTCATCTCGGGAAAATCGATTTCGCAGAGTGAATTGCGACATTTACTAAAAGTGAGCAGTAGTGCACAGACTTGGCGTTACATCCATGGGATCCTCATATATGACGCGGTCGCCTTTCATCCGCGCAACCCGCAGCAGTAACGCAACAAGCGGACAATCGAAGGATGATCTGGCAAGGTGAGTAAAATGCGTATTATCCGTTGGCTGTTCCTGGTGCTTCTAATCCTGGCCCTGCCGGCCGCCTCGTTCGCGCAGTTCGGCATTTCGATCACGATCGCACCGCCGGCGCTACCTGTGTACACGCAACCCATGGTCCCTGGCGACGGTTATCTGTGGACGCCCGGCTACTGGGCTTATGGTGATCAAGGCTACTTCTGGGTGCCGGGTACGTGGGTAATGGCTCCCGAAGTTGGCCTGCTCTGGACGCCCGGTTATTGGGGTTGGGGCGGCAATGCCTACACCTGGAATGTCGGCTACTGGGGTCCGCATGTCGGCTTCTACGGTGGCGTCAACTACGGTTTCGGGTATGGTGGCTCCGGCTATGAAGGCGGGTATTGGAACAACGGGGCCTTCAGCTACAACCGCTCGGTAAATAATATCGGCGGCACGAGTATTCACAATGTTTACAACAAAACCGTGATCAACAACACGACGGTGAACCATGTCAGCTATAACGGCGGCTCAGGGGGAATTAATGCCCGCCCGAACCAGGCGGAAGAGACAGCGGCACACGAGCAACACAGACCGCCAACAGCACTGCAGAGTCAGCACGTGCACGCTGCCAGTACCAACCACGCGCTCCTGGCGTCCGTGAACAAGGGGCGGCCGGCAATCGCTGCAACAGCGAAGCCTGCGGAGTTTAGCGGTCATGGGGTAGTGGCGGCCAAGCAGGCGGGAGCACCTTATAAGGCTGAAACTCACGCGGCCGCTCCTTCAGCAGCGAACAAAGCGGTTTCAAAACCTGGGAGCAGCGCCCCTCGCCCGGAGACAGCAGCACAAGCAAAGCCCGCCCCTCGTGCGGCGCCAGCAGCACAAGCAAAGCCTGCCCCTCGTGCGGCGCCAGCAGCACAAGCAAAACCTGCGCCTCGTGCGGCGCCAGCAGTACAAGCAAAGCCTACCCCTCGTGCGGCGCCAGCAGTACAAGCAAAGCCTGAGCCTCGTCCAGCGCCTGCGGCACAGTCAAAACCTGCGCCTCGTCCGGCACCAGCGGCGCAAGCAAAGCCTGAGCCCCGTCCAGCGCCTGCAGCACAAGCAAAGCCTGAGCCTCGTTCAGCGCCTGCAGCACAAGCAAAGCCTACCCCTCGTGCGGCGCCAGCAGTACAAGCAAAGCCTGCGCCTCGTGCGGCGCCAGCAGTACAAGCAAAGCCTGCGCCTCGTCCGGCGCCAGCAGCACAAGCAAAGCCTGCCCCTCGTGCGGCGCCAGCAGTACAAGCAAAGCCTGCGGCTCGTCCGGAGAGTGCTCCTCATCCAGAGAAAAAATAGCACAGGCTGAGAAACGCTGAAGGTAAACAACGGCCTCGTAACGAACGTCGTCAGTGCAAGGAAAAAGGAGTGAAGTATGCTTGGAACTATATTGATCGTGATTTTGATCTTAGCACTCTGTGGTGCGCTACCAAGGTGGTCTCATAGCAGAGACTGGGGGTATTACCCGAGCGGCGGAGTGGGGCTGGTCCTCATGATCGTTGTCATTCTGTTGGTTCTCGGGCGGATCTAAACGATGTACGACTCGCTAGCATCGCCACTCGCCGTAGGCAAGGGTTGGCATTTGCTTTCTCTCCGTGCGGCGGCGTTTCTTCTCGTCGTGCTCATGTGCAGCGGCGGCTTGTCGGCGTACTCCGTGCTGACGCATGAGGAAATCGTAGACCTGCTCTGGACTGATGAGATCCGGCCCCTGCTGCTTAAGCGATATCCGGGGCTGTCGGAGGACCAGATCAGGGAGGCGCATGCTTACGCCTATGGAGGCGCCGTCATCCAGGATCTTGGCTACTACCCGTTCGGCAACAAAGAATTCAGTAACCTGGTGCATTACGTCCGTAGCGGAGACTTTGTTCGTGAGCTGCTGCTCGAAAGCCAGGATGCAAACGAGTACGCCTTCGCCTTGGGCGCATTGTCGCACTATGCGTCGGATATCGCCGGCCACCCGGCGGTCAACCAAGCCGTCGCGATTGAGTATCCGAAGCTACGGGCGAAGTTTGGCAAGTCAGTCCGATATGCTCAGGACAAGACGGCGCATTTAAAAACCGAGTTTGGATTCGACACGGTGCAGGTCGCGAAAAATCGTTACGCCTCGCAGCAGTACCACGATTTCATCGGATTCCAAGTATCCAAACCCTTACTGGAGCGGGTCTTTCCCGTTGTCTACGGAATGGAACTGAAAGACGTGCTCGCCCACGAAGATCTGGCGGTGGGTTCGTATCGTTTCGCTGTCAGCCGGTTGATTCCGCAGATGACTCAGGTTGCGCTGCAAACCCATAAGAAGGAGCTGATACACGAAACACCGGATTTCGCGAAGCGCAAATTCCTGTACCGTCTATCGCGCTCCGGATATGAAAAGGAGTGGGGAAAGGATTATGTGAAGCCAGGCGCAGGCACGCGCGTCTTATCAACGCTCCTGCGATACATGCCGAAGGTTGGTCCCTTCAAAGGGTTGGCGTTCAATAACCCAACGCCTCAAACCGAGGACCTGTATTTCAAAAGCATCAACACGACCGTCGATCAATACCGGGCCTTTTTGCAAGAAGTGCACACCGACTCGCTCGTGCTTCCCAATCGTGACCTTGATAGCGGCAACGTAACCAAGGCAGCAGAATACTCGCTTACGGACGACACCTACGCAACGTTACTGGCGCAATTGTCAAAGCGAAAGT
>JBEKQP010000134.1:0-11878 GCA_049519595.1 Candidatus Korobacteraceae bacterium
CACGAGAAAGAATGGGGGGAAGAATGGGGGGAGCCGCTAGTTGGAGTCGGCAGGGTGAGCCAAACTGTTGAAAAGATTGGCTGCCCCCCAGGGATTCGAACCCCGATATGCTGATCCAGAGTCAGCTGTCCTGCCGTTGAACGAGGGGGCAGCAAAGAACCGCGCCGTCGAAGAAAATCGGGCGTCGGATAAGACTTCCCCATCATAAATGCGCCTGCAGAGTGCGTCAACAATAACCGCGACCACCATCACCGCACATTGGCGTTACAGGTTCCTCGCAAGGCCCCTCATGAGCGCAGTTACACCTGCATCGCGCCGCTCAGCGGCGGAGGCCAATCCAGTTTCTTGTGCCGCGCGAGAATCGCGTCGGCCATCCGCGCTGCCTCATCTGGGAATGGTGCCGTCTTGCGCACCCCGAGATCAGCGAATGCGTTCATGCACTCGAAGATGGCGGAAAGTTTGCCTCGCGTTTCGTTCATCATGAACATCAGGTAGTGCAGACGCTTGGCCGAGCGGGCAACGAATCTCATATAAACGGCCACCTCTTCGCCCGGATTCACTTCGCTTAGAAAATGCATATGGTGTTCCAGGTCGAAGGTACCGCTTCCGTGCCGGCGGTGGTATTCGCGGGTCAGTCCGATTTGGTCGTGCAGAATGTCTCCCGCATCATCAAAGATTGCCACGTACCAGCGCATGTTCATGTGGCCGTTTTCATCGCGGTATTCTTCGGGCACCGTCATTTTCAGACAGGCGGGGCTCAGCGTTAGAATCTCTTGCGGAGAAATGGAGGGCAGTTTCATAGCACACCATCCTACATGCCGCTCACAATGATGCAAACCTTTCGCCCCAACACGCGCGACTACCGCATGTCGGGGGCCCCGGTTGCGGCGCGTTTTCCGCGGCACGCTAATCTCGGCAATCCCACATGAGGCCAACAGTGAACAACACCGAATCTCCTGACGTCTTGAACAACGTGAGCGCCCACCGATTTGAACTTCATGTGGGCGAATCGATGGCGCGGCTCGATTACCGCCTCCAAAGCCGCACTATTGTCCTTGTGCACACCGAAGTGCCGCCAGAGCTTGCAGGCCGTGGGGTGGGAGCAAAACTGGTCAAAGCAGCCCTGGAGTACGCCCGCGAGTCGAGCCTCACGGTTGTTCCTGCGTGCTCCTATGCTGACGCTTACATTCGCCGGAATCAACAATACCAGGCGTTGCTCGAACCATCCGGCGGCACGCGCTGAGTTCGCAAAGGGGCAGGCCGGCCAAGGCTAGGCCAGTTTCGCGAAAGGTATGGTTTCCGCACTGCTGTTTCCCGGCATATGCCTTTACGAGTGGTTGCTCGCTGCGAGCGAGCCGAAGATTGAAGGCCAAGGAGGGTAAATGGACGAGATTGGGCGTTCGGTTGCCGAAGCCATTATCGGCATCGACACACTTTGGGGAGGCGATGTCATGTGCCCCTCCGGAACCGGGCGGTTTATCGCCGACTCATGGTTTGCCGCTGAGCCGCTACCGCATGCCTACACCGCTGCTGCCGCCGCGCGCTTACGCGAAACGGGCGGCGTCTCCGGCCCGCGGGTCGATCGCGAAGCCGTGGACAGTTATCTGCGCCAGGTGGATATCCCGGCGGCCATTGCCGGCGTGCGCAAGTCCACGCGGAAGTCCGGATCATCGCCCGAGCGCGACGAGTTTCTCAAGGGACTCGCCGTTTGCCTGCAAGCCATGTGGGATTTGGCGATGGAGATACTCGGCAAGGGTGATCCTGTGCCATACGAGCGTTGCGTCGAGGCCTCCACGGGCAAGCCACCAGAGCCTTCGCAGCCGCAAAGCAAGCGAGCATGTCTGGCCGAGCTGCTCGGCAAGGCCGGTCATTCCACTGCCGGGGCTGACGGCCTGCTGCATGCCGTTGACGCCTGGCGTCGAGAGCGAGTGATCCCCATGGCGTCCGTCCGCGCCTTGGGTGCTGCCGTCATCTCTTACCTCGACAACCTGAGTGTCGCCAACCTGTTGCCGTACCTGCCCGCCGAGCTGTCGCATGTTCCTCGCGCCAACATTGAATTTCTGCCGATCAAGGACGCATGGTTTTCCGGTTCGATGAACTATGTCGGCCGGGCTCGCAACCCGGATGGCAGCCCGTGTTACGAAGCGAGCTACGAGATCAACGCTTCGCTTGAGATTTCCGTGCCAGAGTTCGAGCAACTGATCAGTCACGAAGTCGTGCCCGGGCACGTGACCACCTTTGCCTATCTGCAGAATCTTTACGTGCGCGGATTGGCCGGCTTTGAGGCGACCGTTCTGACCATGAATACACGCGCCGCGACCCTCTTCGAGGGCTTGGCCAACAACGCCATCCTGATCGCGCACGGCGTAACTGAAATCGAGCAGTTGTCCGATGAAGACTTGCAGATCGGGGTGCTTCTGGCCCTGCTTCAGGACGACGCCAAGAATCAGTCATCGTTTTTGACCTGGGCTGAAGGCAGGAAGAAAGAGGAGGTAGCCCCGATTTTGCGCCGCGACTTCCTGGTCAGTGAAGAGCGTGCCGATAGGCTGTCGGGCGCCTGGGGACGGCATCCTCTGCTCGGCCGCATGTACCTGCCGGCTTACCGCGCCGGCACCGAAAGGGTGGCCGAGCTGCGGCGAAAGCATCCGCCCGAACGCGTTCTTCCGGCCATTTATGGTTGCTTAGGGCTGGTCGACATCGTAACCGTTGAGCAGGCATTGAACAGCGAGCGGCGAGCCTGACAGTCACGAAGGTTGGATTTTCCCGGAGCGTGGTGGCCGGATTGGCATTGAAGTTTTCAAGCTTCGGGGCCGATGTAGTAGGGGCGAGCGTTGCTGCCAAACTTACGTGAGGTGCATCGCGGTCACTACCCTCCGGCATACCGCGAAACAGGCGGGCCAGCCAAGCCCGCCTTGATTTTTGCGCTTCGAAGCTCGCTCACCGATACGCCGACTCCGAAATCGCTTTAGAATAGCTCGCGATGAAACGCTTCGCGCCCCGGGCAGTTATCGTTCTGCTGCTGCTGTCGCTGGTCGCCGTCTGCCAGAGGGCGGCACCGCACCCGTTACGTTTTGAGGTAACGATTTCGCGCACGCTGGGAACTTCGCCTGTCTCTGGACGCTTGCTCGTATTGCTCAGCACACGTGAGCCTCAACAGGGCTTTCTCACCCCTGGATTCGGTGATACCGCCCGCGAAACTTGGATTGCGGCCCGTGAGATTGATGGCGTAGTGCCCGGACAGTCGGTCGCGGTCGATGCCGACGAATTAGCCTTTCCGGCTCCGCTCTCGACCGCGCCGCCTGGCGATTACTACGCCATGGCAATACTCGACGTCAATCACAACGCGGCGTATCGGTTCTTTACCGCGGGCGATCTCCGGATGAAAGCCATCAGCCTCGGGCCTTTCAATCCCCGCACGGCCGGCAGCGTACGACTCACGCTGAACGAACGCGTGCCGCAGCCAAGAACGGAATCGCTCCCGCAGGGAATGGAATGGGTCGACTTCATCAGTCCCCTGCTATCGCATTTCTACGGACGCCCGATTCACATGCGTGCTGTGGTTGTGCTGCCACCCAGCTATACCGACAAGTCCCGTCATTTTCCGACGGTGTATCTCGTCCCCGGCTTTGGGGCGACGGCAGACGACCTGCCGAGTGCCTTCGGCCAAGAGCTCCTGAATGAAATGAGCGATCGACGCGTGCCGGAGATGATCTATGTGCTGCTCGACGAATCTCTGCCGACGGGCACCCACGAATTTGCCGACTCGGTTAACAATGGACCCTGGGGAACCGCCCTGGTAAGCGAGCTGATTCCCTGGCTGGAATCGAAGTACCGCATGGACGCCAAGCCTGAAGAGCGCTTCCTCACCGGACACTCCTCGGGAGGCTGGGCTACGCTCTGGCTGCAAATCACCCATCCGGAGTTTTTCGGTGGCACTTGGTCCACTTCGCCCGACCCGGTAGACTTCCGCAACTTCACCGGACCCGACATCGTCGACGCCAAGCCCGGAAGCAACTTTTACCTGAAACCCGATGGTACGCCGTGGATGCTGGTCCGGATGCATGGCAAAGATGTTGAGTCGCTTCGCGACTACGCCCGCCAAGAGCGCGTGCTCGGCGACTACGGCGGCCAGATGTCCTCTTTTGAGTGGGTCTTCAGCCCCCGCGGCGATGGGGGCAGGCCGCTGCCGTTGTTCAACCGCGTCACCGGCGAAATTGATCCCGCGGTCGCGCACGCCTGGGAGAAGTTTGATACCTCACGTATTTTGCGAGACAACTGGAGCACGCTCGGCCCGAAGCTGAAAGGCAAGATTCATATTTATGTCGGAACGGCCGACAGCTTTCACCTGGAAACATCCGTCGGCCTGCTCGACCAGCAGTTGAAAAATCTTGGGGCGGATGCCGAGGTCACCTATGTTCCCGGGCGAAATCACTTCGACCTCTACGACGGTGGCTTGTCCATCCAAATAGCGCGAGAGATCTACGCTGTCGCTCATGCCCACAACCACCGCCAACCCTAGCAGGCTGCTGAAAAACTCGTATCAGTGTCATCCGAGGTCGCGCCGTTTTTGCGCGGCTGAAGGATCTGCTTTGCTTGCGTTGCTCGCAAACAGCAGATCCTTCGCTACGCTCGGGATGATACCCGCAGAGAGCAGTCCTGCCGTAAAACAGCCCACTACCCCGCTGTTTCTCTGATTGACACTTGGGAATGTCTGCTGGAACAATCTCAACATACTGAAAGTTTAAGGAGTTATTCCATGTTTGAGGAAGAATCAGCGTCGGAGCAGGCGGCGAAACGCGACTCTACGTTGCGCAACGTGCTGCTCGGAGTCGCCGTAATCTATGTTGTCGTATCGCTTTTCTTGCTGTTCAGCCTGCGCAGCCGGGTGCAAGATCTGGAGCAGAAACAGCAAACGCTCGAGGCCTCTGACAAAGAACTCCGCGACAAGCTGCACATGACGAACAAGACCATTTCGGAGTCGGTGCAAGCACTGGGCTCGAAGGTCGGCATGACCCAGCAGGAGATCGAAGCCCGCACCGCCGAACTGCACCGGCAACAGCAGCAAGCCGAGGCGAAGCTAACGGCAGAGCAGAGAAAAACCCAGCAACAGGTCTCGCAGGTTTCCGGCGATGTGACCGGCGTAAGGACCGATCTGGGAGGCGCCAAACAGGATATCGCCAGCACGCGCACCGATCTCGATGCGACCAAGGCCAAGCTGGAAAAGGCCATCGGCGATCTCGGGATCCAGAGTGGCCTCGTCGCCCGTAACCACGATGAACTCGAACAGCTCAGGCACAAGAGCGATCGCAATTACTTCGAGTTCACGCTGAAAAGGAGCCAGCGCCAGCCGGTTGCAACCATCAGCATGCAACTGAAGAGGACGGATCCAAAACGGTCGAAGTTCACGCTTAACGTCATCGCCGATGACCGTATTATCGAGAAAAAAGATCGCACCGCCAACGAGCCGCTTCAGTTTTACACCGGTCGCGATCGCAGTCTTTGCGAAGTTGTCGTCTTCAAGGTCGAGAGGGATTCGGTGACGGGCTACCTGAGCGCACCGAAGACAATTCAACCCCGGAGCGATTAGACCTGAACCCGCTCCAGGGATATGTCTACTAAAGGAGTGGCTTAACGGGCGCTTGCAGCCAGGCGGGCGCCCGGGCTTCTCCAGCGCTCCACCAATTCCCAGAAAACAAGTTTCTGCCATTCCAGCAGCGTTGTCTTGAGCCATTCCCGGTTATTCCAGTAATCCTGCCGAAATTCGATTTCGTCGTGCGACGTGGTGACAGACCAGCCATACTGCGGTAGTCTTCGCTGAAAAACCGAAAGCGCCCGCCGGGAGTGGTAGTCGGAAGTGACAATCAACACCTGCTGCGGATGCAGTGGTGCGAGACATTGCGCTACCTCTGCCGACTCCGCGACCGTCGATTTCGCTGTCAGGGGGCAGACGTGGATACGGGCAGCCTGCTCCTGCGGCAACCCCTGTATGTAGCTTTGAGCAATTTGCGCCAGCGTTCTGCCGAATATCAGGCCACGGTTGTCAGCGTCGATAAAAAGTTCGCTTCCGAGCCCCGTCCTCAGAGCTTGTAGACCGCGGTTCACGCGGGTTTCGCCTGGATCGCCTGCAAGCACCACAATCGTATCGGAGGGTGACGGGTGATCAACCACGAGGTAGCTGCCTGCACGCGGAAGCGCGAGCGCCAGGGCAAGGATAAGTACTGGCAGAATACGAACCATAAGAATTGACGAGCATCTTAGCGCACTAAGGCAAACCAGGGATACTAAGTCCCCTTCGTTCCGTCAAGGCCGCCGCTACTGCGGGATCATCACCCTGATCTTGCGGTGAGGGGCGGCTGGGAGCAATCTACGGTACATGCGCCTTCCGTTACCTTAGTTATCCGGAAAAACCAAAAAATAGCCTACTTTTCACGCAAACGTTGATACATTAAGTGCAACGACAATGATGCAACAAGTGTCGACAAAATCGGGCCGGCGAGAACCAAGGTTTCCTTTGCAGACGCCTACCTTGGTGTTCGGCTACGACCGTTCCGGACGCGCCTTTATGGAGCAGGCCCAGACACTGGATATTTCCATCGCGGGTGCTCGCCTGACCGGTCTCAGCTCTGAAGTCGCACCGGGATTCATCCTTGCCGTGCAGCAAGGCGACCGCCGTGCCCGCTTTCAAGTCCTGTGGGTGGGCCAGCCGAACACCGACCTCGAAGGCCACATCGGCCTGTCATGTGTTGAGGTCGGCGGACACACTCGCAAACGCATTTTGTGCATTGAGACCAGCCCGTCAGAGCCGACTCTGCAGCGCTCTTACCTCGAGACCGCCGGCTATGAGCTCGTGTGCCTCACCGACTGGCGCCAGGGTATGGCAGTTTTCCAGGGATCGGCTTTCGACCTGCTGATCGTGGATGTTCAATCCGGGCACAACGAGCCAGAGGAGTTCATCAACTTCGTGCGTCTCAATTCGCCCCGCACCCGGGTCATCCTGCTCAGTAATAACCCAGGGTGGATTCCCGAAGCTCTGCTCAACGTGGCCGATGGGTTCATCGATAAGTCCAATTCCCGACACGAGTTGCTGACCGTGGTGGAGGAAATGATCGGCGCGGGAAATCAGGTCCGTTGGCCCCTGGCGAGGTTGGCGGCACGCTACACTCTGGACACGCCAGTTTCGGTATTTCTTCGTCGCTCCGGCCTTCCCGTCAGCCTGCAAGGCAGATCAACGGACATCAGCGAGCTCGGGTTGGGTGTGGAATTGTCTGCGGAACTCTTACCCGGAGAACTTGTGGGGCTGTGCTTTCGACTACCCGGCAATGACGCTGATTTGACTCCCCAGGCCACCATCCGGCGGCGGTTGGGTTCGCACTACGGGATTGAGTTCGTCAACATCGAACGCGCCCGTCTGGAGGAACTCCGCCTCGCCTGCCAGAAGCTCCCTCGCATTAGCCTTCCCCAGCCCGTCTAAAGCTGCTTGCCCTCGGGGCCGGCGGGTTTTTGGCTAGTTCCTGCTCTTTCCTGCAAAATTGGTTTAGCAAACCCGGCTAGACCGGATTCGCGGAAGCTGTGTCCGGTAAGGTAGCTGGGCGTTTAGCCCGGCGATGATGGTGCGGAATGCACTGACTCTGAATCTGCTCTAGTCTGCAACCGGACTCCGACACCTGGGAGACACAATGTGCTAGATTCGTTTTCGGTGCCGCTGCGCGCTCACGCTTGCGCCATCAGCGAAATCGAACCATGCGACTCATCATCCGATCTTCCCCTATCCACGCAGCTGGAGTTTTTACCCTCGAGAGCATTCCCAAGGGAACCAGAATCCTGGAGTACACTGGCGAGCGAATGGCGCACGAGGCCGCCGAAGAGCTCTACAAGCACCGTCCCTACACCTACCTTTTTGGTTTCGGCGACGGATCCAAGGTTATTGATGGCTACGGAATGGCCATGTACGTGAACCACTGCTGCGATCCCAACTGCGAGACCGAGGAAGATGAGGAAAATCGCGTCTGGATCGCCGCAATGCGCGACATCGATGCCGGCGAAGAGTTGACCTATGACTATTTCCTCTACGACGGAGAAGGCGATGCACCCTGCACTTGCGGCACAAAGAACTGTCGCGGCACGATGTATTCAAGAAAAGAAATGCGAAAACGCCAAAAAGCCGCGGGGTTAAAGAATACGTCGCCCAAGAAATCCGGCCCCATCCGGAACACTAGATCCGTTCCCAAATAGGTGTATCCCGACCTATCTAACTGTCATGGCTTCGCGTGCTGCCGCGCGCACTCCTATGCGCGCGTCCGCAAGGCAGAGGCTACACCACCCAGCAGAACTCCAAATCCAATGATCGAAAGCAGCGGCAGTGCGCTGGAAGCCGGAGCGAGTTCCGGCGCATCAGCATTGTTGGTCGTCGTGCCCGGTGCGCGCGTACCCTGCTGCTGCGATCCGCCCGCAGTCACAAAAAACACTACCATCGAGCGTCCGCCCACGACCGGGGTTCCATTCGCATCCACAAGTTGCACGACGATCGAGTGCTGACCGGGAGTAAGTCCCGTGAATGTGCACGTCGTATCTTGCGTCGAGACCGGGTCGCGCCCGTCAAGCTGCACCTGAAAATTTGGCTCTCCACCGCTGACACCGGGGTTCACGAGCTCGTAATTTACATCCACGTAGTTCGTGCTGAGCTGCTGGCTCGGCACCGGACTTAGAATTCGAATCTGCGAGTTCTGCGCGGCCGCCGTCTGGGCAATGTCTGTCACTGGACTCGTCGCGGAAAACTGGCCGTGTTCAGCAGCCAATGCTCCCGCGGCAAAACACGCCAGCAGAATCGCCTTCCACCATTTCATCGAACCACTCCCTGTAGTGAACACGCGGTATTTCTTCTTGCAATGCGATTCCGATTGATGGCTCACCGCTACCACCACCGGTTTTTCCGCCGTCTTACGCTTTTCCCGAGAATTCGCCCGGAAATCTCTTCCGACGCGACCGCTTTGCCGTCGCGATGTGGCGTTCGCCCTCGGGAAAACGGACCTGCTGCCGAAAAGAGTAGCATCCTTATGACCATTGGACGCAGCTCAGGACGGCAACTCCGCAAACTATTTTTGCCTAGTTCTTTCGAGTTAGTTCTTTCGAACTAGGTTCGCTGCTGCACACGTTGCTGGACAGCCGCGCGTCTATGCCGCAAAATGAGGTTCTCTATTCTGTAGATTGGAAATCCAAAACAGCGAGGCCCGACGCCGGCACGCATCATGCGATCTCGGCTCTTTCGCGGCCTCTTCGAGGATGCACTATGCGTATTCCACGGCTGGAACGCTCACAAGTGGACGAGCCCACTCAAGCAATTTACGATCACTTTCAAAAACAGCGCGGAAACGTGCCTAATATGTTCCGCACGGTCGCGCACCGGCCGGAGATTCTGCGTACCATGATCGCCCATTTCCGCGCAGTCATGGAAACCGGAACCCTCACGCCAAAACTAAAAGAACTGGTCATCGTACGCACATCCCAAATCAATGGTTGCGAGTATTGACTGGCCTCGCACACCGCTCTGGCAGAGCGGCATGGGTGGACGAAGGATCAGGTACAGCATCTTGCCGACTTTCGCGTTCGCGATGATTTCACCGCCGCCGAAAGAGCGGCTCTTGAGTTGGCGGAACGCGAAACGCTGCGTCCGCAATCAGTCGATGACGAGTTTTGGACGGAGTTGCGCAGCCATTACTCCGAAGGCGAAATCATCGAATTGGCAGCGGCCATCGGCTTGTTCAACTATTTCAATCGCTTCAATGACGTGCTGAAAATGGAACCCACCAAGTGAGATTCGCGACCCGCATGGTGCTCGCTTGCTTGCTCGCCGCATGCCTGCCACACTACGCGAAAAGCGCGCCTGGCGGGGACCTCGCCGTCTTTGCCAACGCCGGCGGGGCGCCATCTGCTCAAACTGACACGCTCGCCGACGACGCTCGGGAGTGTGTGCCCTACACTCGGGCCCTCGAAAAAGCAGGCGAAATCGCATGCATCACCGGCAAAGTGGTCGAGGTACATAGGGCAAAAACTGGGGTCACGTACCTCGACTTCTGCCGCGACTATCGTGACTGTAATTTTTCGGTCGTGGTGCTAGCCGGCGATGCGCATCTGCGCGATTTTCGCGTTTTGCAAGGACGGGAAATTCGCATCACCGGCAAGGTCACCAGCAAAGGACGAAGGGCCGAGATGCGTTGGCGGAAACCCGAGCAACTCCAGGTAGCCATCGACGAGCCAAGAACTTCCAGGAAGAAGTGAGCGGCCAGGAGCAGTATTCTTGTTGGTCTATCCCGCGTGCAGGTCCAGGCAACTGGTCCTACCTACTGAAAGCGCTTATCCCGGGCGACCCGCTCGCTCTTCCAACTCCGGTGCAAATCGCATGCCGTAAAAAAGGATAATGGCGGAAATCCCGACCGCTACCGAAGCCGCCAGAAATGCTATCCGCAGATTCGAGCGGTCCGATATGTAGCCCATCAGAGTGGGAGAAAACGCATCGCCCAGCAAATGGATGGTGAATAAATTCACGGCGATCGCCGTGGCGCGGATACCGGCGCTCACCGAATTGACCAGCGCCGCGTTCAGCGGCGCGGTGTTGATCAGCAAGAAAAACTCGGCGACGAATATCGCAGGGTACATCCCTGCCCCTGTAACACTCACGGCCATGGCAATGGCCGGCAGCGTCACCACCATTGCGACCGCTGAAACCAGGTAGTAGCCTCCTCGCGTGAAACGAAGCGTCAGGTCGCCCAGCCAGCCGCCGATCAAGGTCGCCAGAATTCCGCAAACCAGCGTCATCAAGCCAAAGGTCCGATTGGCATCCGCCAGCGGTATGCCTCGCATTCGGGATAGAAAAGTGGGCATCCACACTTGCATGCCACCAATGGCAAAGGTCATCATTGCCATCCCCAGACTGCAAGTCCAGAACGCTTTGTTGCGGAAAAGCCCGGCCAAGGTGTTGCGTTCGAAGGTTCCCGCCATGTGGTCGGCCCCGCCGCGTTCGGGCTCCGGCAGCGCGAACATCAGCAATGCCAATAAAAATCCTGGAATCGCTCCGACGTAGAATGGCGCCCGCCAGCCGTAACGGCTGCCCAGATAGCCGCCGAGAATATATCCCAGGGCGGTTCCGCATGGAATCGCAAGATAAAAAATAGAGAGAACCCGTCCTCTATGCTGTTCGCCATAGAAGTCTGCGATGTAGGCCGGAGCGATGGTCACGAACGTAGCCTCGCCCACTCCCACCAGGGTGTGACGAATCAGCAGCGTGCGGAAGTCGTAAGTCACGGCCGTCAGCAGCGTGGCCGCGCTCCAGACGATGGCGCCGATGATCATGATCAACCGCCTCGGGTAGCGGTCAGCCAGCGGGCCGATCACCGGAGCGGTGCACACGTAAAAAACAAAGAATGCGGAAGTGAGCAGCCCAAATGCAGCGTCGTCGCGCGGGAATTCATGCTGGATGAGCGGTTGCACCGCGAACAGCACCGAGCGGTCAATGTAGTTGACGAAGTTGAGCGCCGTCAGAATCAGCAGCGCTGCGGTTGCGCTTTTGCCGTACGCTTTCAAAGTGCAGTTTCCAAGGCCGTGGTGAGCAGGTTATTTGCGGCGCGGTCTCGGCCAGCTCGCCTCGACCACCGTTCCCAGGCCACCGCGAGGACGAAAGTGCCCGCGCACTTCGGCCCATACTGGTTTCGCCGCCCGCACTACATCTTCCAACACGCGATTGACCACGTTTTCCTGAAATATACCGAGATTACGATAGGTGTTGATGTATTCCTTTAGCGATTTCAGCTCCAGGCACAGTTTGTTGGGCATATATCGAATCCAGATTGTGCCGAAATCGGGCAATCCGGTCTTCGGGCAGACC
>JBEKQP010000135.1:0-11847 GCA_049519595.1 Candidatus Korobacteraceae bacterium
GGACTTACGTGTGGAACGGTGTCCATATCAGGGAATTGTACCGCGCAGCCTGGAACATGCTCTCTATGCCAGCAGCCGCTTCGTTCCCACATTAGCCAACTGCGGGCAAATGTGGGCCACCACCCGCCTTATCTGGCCTGGAGTTCTTTCTCCTGCAGAGCCTTGAGAATTTTTTCAGGGGTCGCGGGCAAGTTCCGGATGCGTACGCCGACCGCGTTCTGGATGGCGTTGACGATTGCCGGAGCGGTCGGCAACAGTGATGGCTCGCCGACTCCCTTGGCCCCGAATGGTCCCGTCGGTTCCGGACGCTCGACAATGCTGGTGACGATCTCGGGCACATCCAAAGCGGTGGGAACGATATAATCGGTGAGCTGCGGATTGCGCACACGGCCCTGGTCGACGACCATTTCCTCCATCGTGCCATATCCCAATCCCATGGCGACGCCGCCCTCGACTTGTCCTTCGACGAACCGAGGATTGATCATCTTGCCGCAGTCGTGCACGGCGGTGATTTTGAGAATCTCGACTTCGCCGGTCTCGGTATCGACCTCGACTTCCGCGACCTGCGCGCCGAAGACATACGTCCCATAGGGTTTGCCGTGACCCGTCTCTTTATCCAGCATGGTCGTCACCGGATTGAAGCTACCGACGCCCATCGGCGGACGGCCCTTGCCCATGCAAGCCTTCTGGGCGACGGCGCTGATGGCGATCCGTTTCTCCGGAAAGCCGGCGACGTAGATGAATCCCTGGCTGGATGCCAACCCTGCGGGACTGACTCCAAGGTCCTCGGCGGCGACCTCAAACAGAATCTGTCTGGCTTCAGCCGCGGCCTGTTTCACGGCGTTGCCGACGATATAGGTCACGCGGCTGGCTACGGTTCCGAGGTCGAAGGGCGTCAGCTTGGTATCGGCTGCCACCACGGTTACCTTGTCGTACTCGATGCCCAATTCCTCGGCGGCAATTTGCGCCAGGATGGTAGTGGACCCCTGGCCCACATCAGCGGTGCCGATCGACAGATTGGCAGTACCGTCCTGGTTGACCTTAAGAAAAGCCGATGCCGGGTTGGCGTACGAGGTGAAGCCAATCGGGTAAAACATGGCGGCAATACCTCTGCCTCTTTTCTTCATAATGCCTTGACCTCGCTTTCCCAACCGAGCTCCGCGGATTGATTGACTTCGTCTCGCCAGCCGGACAATTCCACGGCGCGCCTGACGCACTCGGAGACGGTGATGGTTTCCAGCACCTGTCCGGTGGGCAAGGCGCAGTTATCAAGCAGCAGATTCTTCAAGCGGAACTCTATCGGGTCCAGACCAAGCTCCTCCGCCAAGGTGTCCATGTGAACTTCGTAGGCGAATCCGAGCTGGGTCACGCCGAAACCGCGCATGGCTCCCCCGACCGGCTTGTTGGTATAGACCACATAGCCATCGATGCGAACGTGCGGGATGCGATACGGTCCAGCAGCATGGATGCAGGCTTTGTTCAGCGTGGACTCACCCCAGGAGACATAAGCCCCGCTATCGCTGATGATCTCCACTTGCCGGGCGACCAGAGTACCGTTCTTCTTAAGCCCTGACTTGTACTTGAGAAGGTAGGGATGGCGCACGGTGGAAGCATTGAACTCGTCTTCGCGAGTGAAAACCATCTTGACCGGCTTGCCGGTTTTCATGGCGAGAAGGGCGAGCATGGGCTCCATGCTGATTTCATTCTTGCCGCCAAAGCCGCCGCCGACAGCTGTGGTAACAACCCGGATTTTGTTCATCGGCATTTTCAGCAGCTTACCCAGATCGGAGGCGATCAGAAACGGACGCTGCACGGCCGTCATGACCAACAGTTCGCCGGAGGATAGGATCTCGGCGCAGGCGGCGTGCGGCTCGATGTGCGCATGCTCCACCATCGGAGTGGACATGCACTCCTCAAAAATGACGTCAGATTCCTTCCATCCCTGCTCGACATCTCCGGTGCGAATCTTGACGTGAGATGCCAGATTGCTCTCGCCATGAATCTTGACGGCTTCGGGCTTCATCGCTTCCAGCGGATCGAACACTGCGGGTAGGGGATCGTATTCCACCTTAATGAGTCGCAAAGCCTCCTCGGCTGCCTCCCATGATTCGGCGGCGACGGCGGCCACGGCATCGCCGCAATGGCGAACCTTCTCATCGACCAACAGCGGCTGGTCCTGGTGGGTGAAGCCAAAGCGGTTGTAAGGTACATCCTTGTGAGTAATGACGGCCTTCACCCCGGCCAGTTTTTCCGCCGCGGAAGTATCAATCTTTACGATTCGGGCGTGGGCGTGCTGACTGCGCAAAATCCTGGCATGCAGCATGCCTGGGCGGAAAACATCCGCGCCGTACTGCGACTTGCCGGTCACTTGCAGCACGGCGTCGCTTCGGGGGAAACTCTTTCCGATTAGACTGTCGCTCATTACCTGTAACTCCCCTCGTGCTCAAGGCTCCCGCGCTGAAGCTGCTGTAGTTCAGCGGCCGCCTGCTGCACGGCCTTGACGATCTTCACATAGCCGGTACAGCGGCAGATGTTGCCGGCAATGCCCTCGCGAATCTCCCGTTCGGTGGGGTCGGGATTCCTGTCCAGCAGCGCCTTGGCCGACAGCAACATGCCGGGAGCACAATAACCACACTGGACGGCGGCGTTGTCGATGAACGCCTGCTGCAACGGATGCAGGTTAGAGGAATCGCCAAGACCCTCGATGGTGAGAATCTCCTTGCCTTCGGCCTTGATGGCTAGGTACAGGCAGGAGTTGATGGGAGTGCCATCGATCAGCACGGTGCAAGCGCCGCACTCGCCGGTGCCGCAACCTTCCTTGGTGCCGGTCAGCCCTATCCGCTCGCGGATGACATGCAGCAACAGGTCTTTGGCATCGACTTCCAGGGAATACTTTTGACCGTTCACCTTCAGGCTTATGTTCTTTCTCATTACAGGCCTCCGCCCGCTGCTCGAACCGCAGTCTGAGCGTTCTGTCGTGCCAGGGCAATTTCCAGGGCACGGCGCACCAGCACCACGCTGATTTTGCGCCGGTAATCGGCGGAAGCTCGCAGATCGCTGATCGGAGAAATCTCCGTGGCGGCAACCGCAGCGGCTTCGGCAAACAGTTCCGGAGTAATCTTGCGCCCTTGCAGGAGTTGCTCTGCCTTGTAAGCCCGGATGGGAGTGGGCGCAACCGCCCCAAGGGCTATGCGAGCCTGCGAAACCTGTTGGCCGTTCACGGCAAGACCCGCCGCGGCGTTCACGATTGACAGGGTCAGGGCCTTGCGGCGGCCCATGCGCAGAAAGCTCGCGGTGAAGTTTTCCCGCAAGGGCACGATGATCTCGGCTAAAACCTCGCCTGGTTGCAACACCGTGCGGCGCGGACCCAGGAAAAACTGCTCGATGGGAACGACTCGCTCGGTGCCTTGCGCCTGTAAACGAAGCGTGGCTCCGAGCACCAGCAGCGCGGGCGCCCCATCGAGTGAGGGCACGGCGGAGCACAGATTGCCGCCGATGGTGGCCTGGTTGCGAGTCTGCACCGCGCCCACCTGGAGTGCGGCTTCGGCGATGGCCGGCAGTCTCAGCCCGAGTTCTGGATGCTCACAGAGAGCAGCGAAGGTCACCATGGCGCCGATTCTGACTTGGCACTGGTCATAGTCAAAGAGGATGTGATCCAGGCCCGTATCGGCCAGGTCGACGAGATAGTCCACGTCCTTGACCCTACCCCGCAGCCAAGGGATCAGGTCGGTTCCCCCAGCCAAAACCTGCGTTTTCTTTTCCTTAAGGTCGTCGAGGACGCTTAAGGCTTCCCCCAAACTCGCTGGCTTGAGGTATTCAAAGGTGTTCAGCAACATCGCAATCCACTCCTGTGGGTGGAGAATCGAGCAATCGCAACCCAACAAGCCGACAGCGGCCTTGTTGGAGACCCCTCCGACCGATATTCAGAGAGCTCGCTTCCGTGGCGGAAACTCAAGCCATCACTATTGATTGTGGTTTTGAGGCGACACAAGAATATGTGATTAACCGCACTGTCCCCGGTGATGACTGGCACAGTGCGTGTCGCAGACCAACCGACGAGGAAGCAGGCGGACGGTTGCATCGATTGAATTTCAGAGACTCCGACGCTGCGTGCGGCAGGTGCGGAAGGCTGCTGGGGCGCATGTCTCGTATGATAGGATTGTCGCATCTTCGAATCCGCGCCGTAACCGTCGAAACAGAGCGGTTGAAGCACATGTATTTCAGGTGCACCTGCACCTACAGTTCTAGCGAACTGTCGCAATTCAGACGCGATTGGTGAATTCCAAAGAGGGGATAGTAAACATGACGACTACCATTGTGAAGCCTGGCGAGATCTCGCCGCGCAAAATGGACACGCGTTTTATTGGCAAACCGCACGAGTGGGACCCGCGCCGGCTGTATAGCCAGACTGCCTGCGATTGGCAGCAGCGGATTGATTTCGAGCGGATGCGGCGGGACCGTCTGCAACGGCTCCGCGACCAGATGACCGCCCGCGACCTGGGCGCGTTGGTGTTGTTCGCCGGCGCCAACATACGCTATGCAACCGGTTCCTACCAGGGCAATTGGAAATACAACATCAACATCCGATATTGCGTGTTGCCCAATGGCGGCGATCCCGTCCTGTTTGAAACCGCAGGCTCGGATTTACACTGCGCCGAAATCGACATGCCCTGGATGCAGGACAACATCCGACCGGCAATCACTTGGCAATGGGCCGAGGGAGCCGTCCCGGACATGGCGGACAGAATGGTCGCCAGCGTGGTCGAGGTTCTCACCGCACATGGCGTGCAAAAGGAAAGAATCGGCATCGATAACATCGACATGGCGTCCTTGACGGCCTTCCAGAAGTCGGGGCTGAAGCTGGTGGACGGCTGGCCGGCGGTATCCGCTGCCCGCGTGGTCAAGACCCAGGACGAAATCGAATGCCTGAAGCAGGCGTCCAGCATCGGGGACGCGGCGATGTGGAAGATCAAGTACGAGTGGCTCAAGCCGGGCGTTCGCGAGCGGGAAATCGAAGCCAAAGTGCACGAATTCATGCTGGAACGCGGCTGCGAGATCATCTACGACATCATCGTAGCTTCGGGCGGCAACACCAGCCCATACCGCCGCTGGGCGACTGACAAGCTGATCCGCCAGGGCGACCTCGTCATCGTCGACATCAACGTCGTCGGGCCTTCCGGATACTTCATCGACTTCGTGCGCTGCTTCAAGGTTGCCGCCAAGATGAACCAGAAGGAAATCGATCTCTACCGGGAAGTCTACGATTCGATGTACGCCGGGTTGGCAAAACTGCGTCCGGGCAACACTACCGCGGACGTGGCCGCCTGCTTCCCGAAGTATGATGACGATACCTACGGCACCTGCACCCTGCAGCAGTTTGCCCACAGCATCGGCATCACGCTGTATGAAGGCATGTGGGTCTCGCGTGCGTACTCGTTGAAGTACCCCGCCGAAATCAAGGAGAACATGTACTTCGCCATCGAGACGTTCGCGGGCCATCCGGGACTGCAGCAGACGACCCGGCTGGAAGAAAACGTTCTCGTGACCGCCGACGGTCCCGTCGTGTTTACGCTGATGGAGCACATGGAAGAGGCGATGCGGTAGTCGATCGCGTGAGTGCTCGCTTAATCTGGCGCCGGTCATCAAATGGCCGGCGCCGTTTTATGTAAACCCTGTGGATTCCTCCCGGCCGGCATTACAATTGCGGGTGTCTAAAGGAACGAGGCTGATATGAGAGCCATGGTGTTGAAGGCTCCGCGGGAGCTGCAGTTCGCGGAGCTCGATTTGCCCGCGCTTGCCGAGGATTATGTCCGGGTTCGAGTCACCCACAGCGCTATTTGCGGCACTGACCTGAAAATCTACAAAGGCGATATTCCGGTTCGCCATCCGCTCATCATGGGCCACGAAATGTGCGGCGAAGTGGTGGAAGGCGAAGACAGCCGTGTCCGCCGCGGCGATCGGGTGATGATCGATCCCAGTGTTTATTGCGGGACCTGTTTCTGCTGTCATGCGGGGCGGACCAGCATCTGCCCCAACGGAGTTCTGCTTGGGCGCGACCGCGATGGCGGCTTCGCGGAGTATCTGGCGGTGCCGCGACGGCAGATTTTTGCTCTGCCGCCAACCGTGGATAGTAGCCAGGCTCCCTCGATTCAAGTTGCCACCACCTGCTTGCACGGTCAGCGCATGCTCAACATTTTTCCGGGACAGTCGGTCGTGGTCCTGGGCCTGGGTGTGAGCGGACAAATCCACGCGCAGTTGGCCAAAGCGCGCGGCGCTTACCCGGTGATCGGGGTGACGCGCAGCGCGTGGAAGCGCGGCTTGGCCGAAAAGCTCGGAGCCGATATCACAGTCGCCAGCGGAGCGGAGGCCGAACGCGTGGTGATGGAAGCAACCGGCGGACGCGGCGCCGACGTGGTCATCGAATCAACCGGCATACTGCCGTCGCTAGCCAGTGGAATTTCCATGGCTCGCCGGGGAGGCATGCTGCTGCCGTTCGGCATTATCACCGTGACAGAAGGCAAGCTGCCTTTTTATCAGCTCTACTTCAAAGAACTCACGATTGTGAACGCGCGCGCCGCCAAGAGCGAAGACTTTCCAGCAACGATCGATCTGGTCGCGCGGGGCATGTTGAACCTTCAGGCGCTGGTGACGCACGTAGTCGGGCTATCGCAGTTGGAATCGGCAATCCACATGCTCGATTCGGACATGGACGAACGGATGAAGATCATCCTGGATCACGCCAACTAGCGCGGTTTTGCCACGCGGCCAATTTCCCTGGTTCGGGCCGCACAGCCAAATGACGCTCGGTAAATGCATAGATCGTCACGTCGGTTCGCAAAAGCGGCGAACCTCCTCACGATGACACCCGCCGCGAAGGATACAGTATCTCCGGCACTGCTCAGCGGGGCTGCTCGCCGGCGGGCAAGAGCGCCGACTGACGGCCGCGCAGCGCCAGAACGATGCCCAGACAAATGAGAACAACGCTCGCCGCGGTGCCGGGCGTCAAGGGCTCGCCTGCCCAAATGGCTCCGATGATAACGGCAAACACCGGGACCAATGTGACGATTTGTCCGGCGCGCGAGGCCGGCATGACCGCCAGTGCCTTGCCCCACCACCACCAGGCAAGTGCCGTGCAGGCGATGCCGTTATAGGCAATCATGGCCATGACAGGTCCGGTCCAAACGGTTGCCCGCTGCGGTCCGAGCAATAGGGGCGCGACGACGGCGGCGGTCCACAGCACCTGCCAGAAAGTTTGCGTCCAGAATGACGTCTGCCACTTGCGGCGGCGGTAGAGGCAGGCGCCCAGCGCCCAGCACACGCCGCCGCCGATGCAGAGAAAGTTGCCGAGTACGACTTGGGGAGCGCGCCAGTCCACCGGCGGGCTGTTGAAAAACAAGAACAGGCCCCCAAAACCAACCGCTCCACCGCACAAGGCCGGCAAGCTGATGCGATCGCGATTGATCAGCCATCCCAGCAGCAAGGCCCAGAGCTGCATGGTATACATCAGGACCACGGTACGGCCCGACGCCACATATTGCAGCCCCACGGTGCTGAGAAATTGACTGCCGGCGATCTGCACGATCCCGATCAGCGCCAGCGACAGCCGCTCCCCGCGGACAGGAAGCAGCGTTTGCCGCATGGGAAGGGTGAGCAGGGCCATGAAGGGAGCCGCGGTCAGGAAGCGATAGGCGACAAAGCTCACGGGAGAGATGTCGTGCAGCACGCTTTTCGTCATCGCCCAGTTGGCCGCCCAGATGAGGACGGCGCCACCCAGTCCCAGGTAGATGGCGCGGGGAACGCGGGTGTCGCGTGATGGCTCCGTCTTGAGTGGCGTGACGCTGGAGGACATGGTGGAAAGCGCTCTAGCGTGGTGCATTAAACAGATGGGCCGTTATTTCTTTGCCCTTTTTCAGGATGTCATCCTGAGCGGAGCGAAGGATCTATGCATTGTCCCACCGTCGAACTACATAGATTCTTCGCCTACGCCCTGAATAGCGATTTGCTTGTCGAGTGCGACGTCGGGTACGCAGCTTGGCTGCTCCGGCCACGGGCGCTCGGCGCTTCGGCTCAGAATGACGCCTCAAATGATGGACCGCCAGGCCTCTACTTCGCAGCAGCAGCCGCTGTGCCGGTGTGCCATTCGAGCAGTTGCTCGCCGGTCCAGAAGAGCACGTCCTTGTGTCCGCGAATGTAATCGAGTCCCTGTTCGAGATACTTGATGCGATGGGGCACGCCGCTGAGGTACGGATGGATGGCGATACTCATGACGCGCGGCTGCTCGGCGCCCTCGGCATAGAGCCGGTCGAAGGTGTCGCGCATGCGCTCCAGAAACACCTCGGAGCGTTGGTGCTGCACGGCCATCAGGACAACATCGTTCACTTCGATGGGATAAGGCATGGCCACCAGCGGGCCGTGCGTGGTGGCGAGGTCGCAGGGCTGATCGTCCACCGCCCAGTCGCAGATGTAGCGTATGCCGGCAGCGGCCAGGTAATCGACGGTAGACATGGTCTGGGCGAAGCCCGGGCTCATCCAGCCCTTGGGACGGTATCCGGCAAAGCGTTCGATGGCCTCGATGGTCTGGCGAATCGACTCCGGCTGATCTTCCACGCGGGGCAGAGGAACCTGTATGTAGTTGTGTCCCACGAACTCCCATTTGGCATCGAGCGCGGCCTGTGCAACGCGAGGATAGGACTCGCACACGCGTCCATTGATGGACAGCGAGGCGCGTATGCCGCGGCTGTCGAGCGCCTGCTTCATGCGCCAGAAGCCGACGCGCATGCCATATTCATGCCATCCCCAGTTGGCTATGTCCGGCAGCACCGCTATGCCGGTGGGAGCCGGAATCACGACGCGCGGCATCGGCCGGTTGATGTCCCAATCTTCGACGTTGACGATGGGCCAAACCACGACCCGAGCCCCGCCGGGCAACTTGCGCTTGGGGCGATCCACGATGGCTGAATAAGGCAGACGTTCGCGTGGGATTTTGATTGCAGGATTAGGAGAACTCATAAATGAACGCTCCGCAATTGTCAGATGTGTCGCTTCGGAATTATGACATGGCGTGCGGGCGGCCCGGAAGTGCGCTGGCCCGGGTTCATCGCGTAATGCTAAAGTGTCTATACAGATTGCCTGAAGTGCTCAGGGGTTCGGGAGACCAAAGCAAATGAATTTTGATATGCATACTCACTTCATCGCGCCGGAGTTTGTGGAGGCGATTTCAAAGCCGGGCTCACCGTGGCAGGCCAAGCTGATTAAGAAGGGCGATGAACCCTGGATCGAGCATGATCAGGGATACAGCTATCCCCTGACTCCCGGATTCCATAGCACGGCGGCGCGGCTGGCCGACATGGCCCGCACAAAGCTGGATATGGCTGCCGTGTCGGTGTCTCCCACCTTGTTTTATTACTACGCCAGTCCGAAGCTGGCGCTGGATGTGGCCGCGATGACGAACGACGGGCTTTTCGCCTTGAGCAAGGCGCATCCCGAGAAATTCGTAGGGATGGGCACGCTGCCCATGCAAAGCGTTGAGCTGGCGACCAAGGAGCTGCGCCGCTGCGTCAGAGATCTGGGATTCCGCTCGATTCAGATTGGGTCCAATGTGCAGGGCGTGCAGTTCGACGATCCCGGGTTTCTGCCCTTCTTTAAGGAGTGCGAAGCCTTAGGAGTTTTTGTTTTCTTCCATCCCTACTATGTCGGCACCAAGGAGATGTTCACCAAGTATTACCTGACAAATCTGTATGGCAATCCGCTGGATACGGCGATGTGCGTGGCCAGCCTGATCTTCGGCGGCGTGCTGGAGAAATGCCCGAAGCTGAAGGTGGGATTTACCCACGGCGGCGGCTTCTTCCCGTATCAGGTCGGGCGCTTGAAGCACGGTTACGAGGTGCGCAATGAACCGAAGGTGAACGGGGTACACTCTCCCGAGAAATACCTCCATCAGTTGTACTTCGACACCATCGTGTTCATGGATAAGCAGCTCCGCTTCCTGGTGGATTTGGCCGGGGCCGATCACGTCATGCTCGGAACCGACTACGCTTTTGATATGGCTGAATTTGCGCCCGTGGACTTCGTCAGCGGAGCGGGACTGGCTCCGGCGCAACTCAAAGCCGTGCTCGGCGAAAATGCGCGCGAACTGTTCGGCGTGAGCTCGGCAATCGGCGGCGCGGCAGGACGCAGATAACGCGGCGGCTAACCGCATAAGCGAAGTCAGCCCCAAAAACTACCCACCCTAGCAAAAGCGGAAAGCGGGCTAGAATGGGGCACCCGCCCGGACGGGCGCACCTAGCCCCGGCACCCACCCCGGCAACGGCAAGACGGCCGTGGCTGGGGACCCCCTGCTTGCGCAGGCGAATAACGCTTTGGAGAATGACGATGAGCACCCAACGCTGTGAGCAATTTATTGCCGGCAAGTTTGTCCCCAGTGAGTCGGGGGAATACTTTCCGCTCATCAATCCCGCGAATGGAGAGATTGCGGCGGAGATCGCTCGCAGTACGCCACGGGACGTCGAAATGGCCGTTGAGGCGGCAAGCGACGCGGAGCGGCACTCTTGCTGGCGCACCCATACGGATGTTCGCGTCTCCGCCCTGCGCACGCTGGCCGCCAAGCTGCGGCAGGATATGCCAGCCTTTGTCGAAGCCGAATCTCGCGTGACCGGGCGTCCGATCCGTGAAATGCGCGCGCAACTGGGGCGGCTGCCGGAGTGGTATGACTACTTTGCCAGCGTTGCCGAAACCCTGGAAGACACGGTGCCGCCGTTTGGGCGCGGGTATCTGAATTACACCCGGCGGGAAGCGCTCGGCGTGGTCGGGCTGTTGACGCCGTGGAATCATCCCTTGCTGATTCTCACCAAGAAGCTTGCCCCGGCACTGGCGGCAGGGAATGCAGTGGTAATCAAGCCTTCGGAGCTGGCTCCGCTGACCATCAACATGCTCGCCGAACGCATCGCTCAGAGTGGGATTCCCGAGGGCATCGCGAACGTGGTGCACGGCTTTGGAGCGGTGGCCGGCAAGGCCCTGGCCGAGAATACGACGCTGGCGAAGGTGGATTTGACGGGTGGAACGGCGACTGGGCGAAGCGTCGCCGCAGCCGCCGGACATAACCTTGCCAAGGTCGCAGCCGAATTAGGAGGCAAGGCTTCGGTGATTATCTACGACGATGCGGATTTCACCGCGGCCATCAATGGAGCCGTGTTCGCCGGCTACATCGCCGCCGGCCAGACCTGCGTGCAGGGAGCCCGGATTCTTGTCTCGGACAAGCTTTATGAGCGCTTCGCAGCCGCTTTCGTCGAGAAGGTCGGCAAACTGCGCGTCGGGCCGCCGATGGACAACCGGACCGATATTGGCCCGCTTATTTCGCAACGGCAGCGTGAGCAGGTTCTGGGCTGGATCGAGACCGGCATTCGCGAGGGAGCAACGTTGGCCTGCGGAGGCAAGGCCGTGCCGGGTCCGGGCTGGTATGTTGAACCGACGGTTTTCACCAACGTTACCAATGACATGGCCGTGGCCCAGGAGGAGATTTTTGGCCCGGTGGTGTGCCTGCTGCGCTACCGCTCCGAACAGGAAGCCGTTGAGCTTGCGAATGGCACCCAGTTTGGCCTGGGTATGGGGATATGGACCAACGATATTCGCCGGGCGCATCGGGTGGCAGAACAGCTCGAAGCCGGCATGATCTGGATCAACGATCACCACCGAATCGGTCCCGCATCGCCATGGGGAGGTTACAAGAACAGCGGCATCGGGCGTGAAAACGGCATCGATTGTTATAAAGATTACACGCGGATCAAGAACGTCATTGTGAAAACAACTCCGGACGGATTTGACTGGTTCGATGGAACGGCCTCTGACAAG
>JBEKQP010000136.1:0-11843 GCA_049519595.1 Candidatus Korobacteraceae bacterium
GTGGGGTAGTTCGTCGCCAAGAAAACAGCCCCACTCAAGCCAACAACGGGCTTGAATGGGCCACCTGTCCCTGTTTACGACAGCTACTCGCCGGGCATTAGTTCCGGTTCGCGTGTTTTGCTCTGAGCCAATTGCTTAATCCCCGCGCGGTTTGCTACCTCCGGGTCCGCCTTTTCGCGATCCCAATCCGACCGCAATGTCATCTGTTTGATTGGGAATTGTATCCGGCTTTTTACGTCGTCAGAGAACACAACGAGTTCGTTATTCTTCTCTTGAAAGAAGATGTCTTCGGCTAGGGAAATAGACTGCTCATGGCGGTGTCCAACGATGATATACACAACTTTGTCGCTGATCACCGTGTACTCCGCGCACGGCACAGTCGCTATCACTGGTGTGCCGGACAGATTCGAGATCAAGCGATGCGGGATGGTGCACTCCGACATCTGCATTTTAATCACAGTTCCCTTAAACGGCCGGCTTTGCGCTGGCATCAGGTTGACCGCCACCAAAAGAAAGCCGAAGAGAAATAGCCCACGCCTCATCACAATCTCCTTCGAACTGCATCGATCTCACTTGCTGATCCAGAATAGATGAAGCGTGGCAAGCCAGCGTTGCCCGTCTTCGGCGATTTCGGTAAAAGCGCTCAGATTCCTTAGTCGCTGGATGTGTAGCTGTCGCTAAATCGCCGTTTCACCAATTACGGTCGGGGGGATGAAGAAAAGCAGATCCTTCGCTTACGCTCAGGATGACACTCGGGAGGTTTTTGATTTCATTACGCTCAGCGACGACACTCCGGGGTATTTTTGTTTCGCTCAGAATGACACTTAGTTCATTCGGATGGCTTGGGATCGCGGCCGGCTAAGGACTGCAACTGCTTGCGCCAGTCGAGTTCGTCGACGAACTGGCGCGATTCGCGCCAGCCGCTGCGCACCTTGATGAAGAGTTCGAGGAAGACTTTCTTGCCCAGCAGGCGTTCGATGCCGTGGCGGGCGCGCGTTCCAATCTCTTTGAGCATGGCGCCTTGCTTGCCAATCACGATAGCCTTCTGCCCATCGCGCTCGACGTAGATGACGGCGGCGATCTTCACCAGCCTGTCGCTCTCTTCGAACTGCTCGATGATGACGCTGCTGGCGTAGGGCACCTCCTGTTGGGTCAGCACGAGCACCTGTTCGCGAATCAACTCGGCGGCGACAAAGCGTTCGGGCTGGTCCGTAACCTGGTCCGGCGGAAAATACTGCGGGCCCTCGGGCAGCGTGGCCACCACCTTATTCAGCAAAAGTTCGAGTCCATTCTTTTTGGTGGCGGAGATGGGGAACACCTCGGCGAAGCTGTGCAGAGCGGAATAGTGCTCGATGATGGGCAACAGCCTGCCCTTATCGATGAGATCGATCTTGTTGAGCAGCAGGAAGGTTTTGAGCTTGCTTCGCTTGACCAGGTCGAGGGCAAATTGGTCACCGGTGCCGAACTTCTGGGCAGCATCGACGATGAGCAGCAGCAGATCGCAACCTTCGACGGCGTCGTAGACTTCCTGCATCATGCGCTTGTTGAGCGCGTCGGCGGGCTTGTGGATGCCGGGGGTGTCGACAAAGATGATCTGCCCGGCGGGACGGCGTCCGGCGCGTTTGAGGTTGACGATGCCGCTGATCCGATTGCGCGTGGTTTGCGCTTTGTGGGTGACGATGGCGAGTTTCTCTCCCACCAGCGCGTTCAGCAGGGTTGACTTGCCCGCGTTCGGGCGTCCGATGATGGAAACGAATCCGGATCGCATGTGATGACGATCTTACTACGAGCGACGCAGTGGGGTGGGGCATCGATGCCAACTAAGGATTGCGGCGGAAAGCCTGAGGCGGTACGGATCAGGACAAGCCCCGGGGATCCTTCGCTACGCTCAGGATGACACCGGAAAAAAGATCTAAGAGGAATGAACCCGCTCCAGGGAAACTCTGAACGGGTCTTGCTGAAAGAACCGAGGTCCCTCAGAGGCTAAAGCCTCACTGGTTTTGCTCGTCTTACGTACGGGCTAAAGCCCGTACCCTTCAAACCCTTCACTTGTTCAGAGCTTCCCTAGGTGGTTGCCGCGCGCTGGCGGGCCTGTTCGACCAGTCGGTGGACGTCATCGCTGGTGCAAACTTCGTAATAGGGATGATCAGTCCAGCTCTGCAGCGAAAAATCGCGCGGGTCGATTAACGGCACGACGGCTTCGCGAATTACGATTGGCTGAAAAACATCGCTGGTCACCGGCACCAGGCCGCTGAACAGGCGGACAGGCCGCTCTCCCCAGATGTCCGCCAAAGGAATCTCAAATTCCCGTAACGAGATCTCCTGCCGGAGTCGCTGAAAGGCGCGCTGCTCAAGTTGAATGCCACCCACGTTGTACTGAAGGATGAAGTCATTAGCAACGCCGTCTGAGCCGGCATCCATTCGCGCATGGAAGAGGAAAACGTTGAACGGAAGTTTTTGCGCCAGCAGTTTGCGGGTGCGGTGACTGCAGGAGGAGAGGCGGTCGGCGCGGTTAATCGCGTCGGAAATCATAATCCGCGATTCTCCATCGAACAGATACATCGGCGCAGAGTCCTGGTGGGTAATCCCAATTCCCAGTTCGAGCACGGGAAGCTGCAAGGCACTGGATTGCTGATGAAACGCCCGCACGATGTTGATGATCTCGCGGGCAAGAACACAAGCACGCGCCACCGGGAAGCAGGGGATGCCTTCACGCTCCTCAATGCCGAGAATGATGGCATCGCCTTCGATGAAGATCTTCCCTGCCCCATATTTGGCGAGCAGTTTGTTTACGGGGTCATAAAATCCCAGGCTGAAGTAGGAGGCGGGATTCTGGCCGCGCTCCACCAGGGTATGGGTGAGGAGGGTGGAATCGCGAACGTCGGCCTTAAGCACCACGTGGCCGACGACACGAAGGTCAACCGGTTTTTGTTCATCCGGCAACAGAAACTCGTAGAGCGTGGAGTTGACCTTGGAAAGCTGACGCAGGCGATCGGTATTGATCAGGTTCACCTGGTCCATGCCGGCGTTGAAGGCTTCCATTCTGCGCATGTCGCGGTTGTAACGCAGGAGATCGACCAGGAAGCGTCCGGCGACCTTGGCGCGCTCGGGTTTGCCCAAGGTGGAAATGCGCTTTACGGCGGCCTGAAAGTCAGCGGGCGAAATCTTGCCGTGCACCGCCAGCAGTTCCTCGACGCGCTCGCGTTCGGCCCGGGCAATGAGCGCGTTCTTCAATTGCTGCGGGTTGACGAGGGAGGAGTATTCGGAGAGCAGCGGTACGACCTCGTAGCCGGCAAGGACATAGTCAATAATGCCGGCGTCTTCAAGGGTGGCGAGCCAGGCCAACAACAGGGCGGATTGTGCGCTTCCCTTTTCGGTATTTTCGTCGGGCACGCCACCGGCGACGAGTTCCTGACCGTTGTCGGGAACATTCAGCAAATCGTCTATTTCATCATCTGGGAGCGTGCTGCCGAAGGGTAGGACACTGCGAAAATAGCCGCGCGCCAAATCGCGAAGCACGGGAAGGCGATCGGGATCCCTGTCGTAGTTGCCAAGCATGACGTAGTGCTCGGCCTTGATGAAGTCGTCGCGCCCATCCTCGGAAAAAATCAGGCGGTTCAGGAACAACGCATAAGCCGCACCCTCGGCCTCTCCGAAAATCGAGCGGCGCATGTGGCCAACGGTTTCCTTTTCGATTTCGCGCAGGGTTTCGAACAAGTCCTGGCCACACTTGCGGAGCACGGCACGCTTGTTGAGCTGGAAGCGCGCAAACGAATCGCGCAATTGCAGCAGCAGGCTGCTGTTGCCGGGACTTTCCATTCCCCGCAGCTTGGAGCGGCATTGCTCCTGAGTGCTCGTATATTGGGCGTTCAGGGACTCACGGAGGAACTTGACCAGCGCCAGCCGAAGCAGCAGATCGACCGAGAGATTGCCATGCTGGCGCGCCAGATTCAGCCCGGCAATTTGTAACTCGGCGGTTTTTCGCTTGAACTCGGCGGCAATATCCGAAGGTCTCTGTGGATTTGCGAGACCGCTAGTTTGACCAAAGCGCGCGGGTTCTCTCGCGCTCGGCAGCGCATCGGTGCCAAACGAGTTTGAAACTCCCGGGGTAAGCAGATCCTGGATGGCACCGTGAGAAGCCACAAGCAGCAAAGTATGGTTGCGAACCAGCTCTACATATTTGGCGCTGAGAAAAACGTCGTGCCGGAGATTATCGACGCCGATGGCCAGATCACGCAGCTGAATCAACGGCCGGTAGCCGCTCAAGTGCATCTGGCGAGCGAGTTCGACCGGCGTAGCGCGGTGAAAAAACGAGAACGGTGACATTAGAAATTGCACCAGTTTGGGTGCTGACGATGTTTATACCATGGGACGCCCCGTTGCCGGGATCATTATGTGCAATGGCGTGGGAGGAGCCGGACCAGAAGTTCACTGGCCGGTTGAGAGCTGGAAGGCCGCGGCTGGGGGCTCGGGTCGGAAAGCCTGAAGCGGTACGGATTGGGACAGGTCACAGGGATCCTTCGCTAGGCTCAGGATGACATTCCTGAGGGGCATTGATGGCCCCGTAGCACCAAAGAGAGTTCAGGGGCGGGTTGAGAGCTGGCGGCGCTTTTCGAACTCATCTCCGGGAACCCATTGCAGAAGCTTAGGCATGTCAGCCGCCCTGTAGGCGAGCGCAATGGCGAAGCGGGAGATTACGGCGTTGCAGCGATAGTCGTCATCAGGATTGAACTTGTCGCCGGGCTGGTGATAATTGCGGGTGAATTCAGCCGAACGCTGTTGTATCCAGCTTTCGGGATGGCCTTCGAACTTCAGTCCGGCATCGAGCGAAAACGTGGGCACGCCGCCGCGGGCAAAGCTGAACTGGTCGGAGCGGTAGTAACTGCCGGATTGCGGCCGTACGTCAGGAATCACGCGCAAGCCGAACTCCGCCGCAGTTTTGTCGAAAACTGGCGCGAAGGTGGTGCGCTCATACCCCGGAGCCGACACCTCCTTGGGAAGGCCGAGCGGTGCCACTGAGTCAAAGTTGACGGCCAACTGCAGATGGCCAACGGGCAATGGGAGATGATTCGCAAGATACGCCGAACCCAAGAGCCCCTGCTCTTCGGCCGTGACGCAGGCGAACAGCAGCGAACGGCTGGGCTTGATGGGCGAAGCTGCGATGGCACGGGCGATGTCCAGGACCATAGCGGTTCCGCTGGCGTTATCGAGAGCACCGTCGTAAATATTGTCGCCGGACTGCTGGGGATGGATTCCGAGGTGGTCGTAGTGGGCGTTAAAGATGACCGCCTGGTTCCGGAGTTCCGGATCGGAGCCCCGGATGAGGCCGATGACATTGGGCGCGCCGAAGGAACGCACCTTGCTGACCATGTGTACCTTGACGCGTACGGAAAACGGAACGGGCTGGAACCCCGGCTGGTTGGCGGCGGCGAACAACGCGCCGAAATCTTTTCCGGCGGCGGAGAGAATCTGGCGCGCGGCGCCGAATTGCAGCCAGGCAGCCAGCTTCAGCCGGGGAGGGTCATCGCGCAGGTAAGAGCGCTCACCCGTCCAGGAATCGCGTACGACGTTCCAGTCATACGTGGCCAGATCGGTCTGGTGGATCAGGATTACGCCAGCCGCGCCCAAGCGAGCGGCCTGCTCGAACTTGTAGGTCCAGCGGCCGTAGTAGGTGAGGTCGCGTCCGGCAAAACGGTGCTTGAGTTCCAGCGCCAAAACGCCAAGCGAGGGCGCGGCGGAGGAGGAGACCAGCGTCGGCGGTAACTCCGAAAGCGGCTCGTTCACCAACATGAGGAGGATTTTGCCGCGCACGTCCACATTGGCATAGTCATTCCAACCGAACTCGGGTGCGGTAATGCCATAGCCGACGAAGACCAGCTCGGAGTCGAGGTCACTCTGCTGCTGGCGGCTCTCGTCGATGGCAACATAGTCATCCATCATGCGAAGCGCTCTGGCCTCGCCAGCCGGGGAGATCACCTGGAAAGTGGTTTGCGGCTGGGTAGTGATGCCCACCAGCGGCAGCTGCTGAAAGTAGGTTCCGTTGTCTCCGGCAGGCTGCAAACCGGCAATGGCAAATTGAGCGGCAATGTACTCGGCGGCAAGCTGACCACCGCGGGTGCCGGTCCCGCGTCCCTCGAGCAGATCGCCGGCAAGGAATTTGACATCGGCACGGATGTGGCCGGCGTTGACGGCTTGTACCGCGGCAAAGCTGCCTGGCGGTAACGATTGGGCCGCCGACGGCACAGGACGCGGGGCAGGTCGCGGGGTGGGGCGCTTATAAGGGCGAGTAGTCTGCGCCCCGAGCGCGACCGAGCAGGCCAGCAAGAAAATGAAGACGGTTCTGCGCATCCGGTTCCTTCGAGCAATCTGGTTAGGGTTGAGCAAAACGATTGTACGGGATTGGGCGCGAGGAATGTAGCAGAAGGTTTGCCTGGAGCCGGGGTTTCACAAGTCCCCCACATTAGCTCCGCCTGCGGCTCCGCAAATGTGGGCCACCACGGGCACCCGCGCGGAGTTTGGATTGGAAAGCTGGAGGCGGCGCGGATTGGGACAGGCCCCTGGGATCCTTCGCTTCGCTCAGGATGACATTCCTGGAGGCGACGAGCTGAAAACCCCAGCTACGCTCAGGATGACATCGGGCGAAACTCTGGTCGTTGAGTCGACTGCGATGGCTCCCGCAACTGCGGGTCAGTTTCGAGAGGTTCAACCAGGGCGGAAATCGGCGACCTGCTCGCCGGTCTTGAACAGCGGGTCGGCCGCGTCGTGGTCGAGGTACTTGGCGTAAATCGCTTCGATTTCGGCCTTTGACCAACCGACGATGGAGGCTGCTATCTTGCCGTCGGAGGTGACTTCGAAAACCGTGGGAACATTGGTCAAGCCATAGGCGGCTGAAACCGCGTACCCGTGCTCGTCATCGCGGGCGGTGGGGAAGCCGGCACCATAGGCGCGCATGAACTGTACCGTATTTTTCTCGTCATCCTGGGAGATGGCCACGACCGAAACGCCCTTGTCCTTGAGCGCCTGGGCAAGGCGCTGGAAATAAGGGAAGGAGTACTGGCAGACGGGGCAGCTTATCTTGAAAAAAGCGAGCACCACGGGGCCTTTTGCCAACGTCTGCCGAAGCGAGAATTCACCGCCGCCAATCAGCGGCAACTTGAAGTCAGGTGCTGAAGCACCGGGTACGAGTGCGGACATTGGGCTCTCCAGTTGCACGATACTACGAGTTTGTCATGGCGGCGAAGCGGCGAGTAGCGCGTCCGGCAACTCTACCCCAGGTTAGCGCCGAACAGCGCGGCGCGGAACCTGGGGCACCCGGCAACTACACCATCTAGCCAACAGCGGGCAGGAATGGGCCCCATGACCTTCGCAAGCCCCACATTAGCTAACTGCGGGCAAATGTGGGCCACCCCGGCCTACTAATGGAATCAACTCTCAAAATTAGATGAGCTTGGCCCGGCGCAGGATTTTGCGGGCGAGTCCGGTCAGGGGCAATTCGGGAATCCGCTTGAGCGCCACCCAACTGCCGCCGTCGGGCTTACCCGTATCAAAGACCGCGATCTCATAGTTCGTGACGGTGATGGAGTGCTTCAGTCTGAACAGCGGTTCGCGTCCGGCAGGCGGAAGCGGCAGACGCGGAAGCTCCCACATTCCGGCCATTACTTTTGCCTGCGAGTCACGGCGAACCAGATAGACGGACCGCGGGCGCTGCGCGAGCAGATACGCCTCATCCTTCTTATGGGGATGGGACTTTCGCCGAAGGGTTAGAGCGGCCTTTGCCCGGGGCTGCGGATTGCGCGACGACTTGCACCAACGCTGCAGTGGACACGCGCTGCATTGGGGCTCCCCTGGCAGGCAGACGACGGCGCCCAATTCCATCATTGCCTGGTTCCAATCGCCCGGACGACGGCGCTCCAGCAAGCGTTCGGCGAGCGCCCAGCAATCAACCGTCCGAGCGTTGGTGGCCAGCAAACGAGAGATTACGCGCTCGACATTGCCATCGACAACTGCGACCGGCACGCCGAAGGCGATGCTGGCTACGGCCGCGCTGGTATAACGGCCGACGCCGGGCAGGGCACGGAGTTCCGGCAGCGTCCGCGGCAGGCGGCTGCCATGGCGAATCACGATTTGTTGAGCGGCATGGTGCAACGAGCGGGCCCGCCGGTAATATCCTAAGCCGCTCCAGGCGGCTAAGACGCTCTCCGGCGGCGCAGCGGCAAGCTTCTGGACGGTGGGGAAGCGGGCCAGAAAAGCCCGGTAATGATCGAGGACGGCGGCAACGCGGGTCTGTTGCAGCATGATCTCCGACAGCCAGATTCGGTACGGGTCGGCGGAGCGGCGCCAGGGCAGGTCGCGCCGGTTGGAGTCATACCAGGCGAGCAGCCTGCGGCGAAGAATTGCAACTCCGGATATCCCCACGGCTGGCGGTCGCAGCATCTCACATCCTGGGAACTCACGGCATAACCAGGAATGCTGTGTCCCTCTTCGTCTCGTTCCGATCGCCGCTTCCTGATGGTGGCGTCGAGCGGGGTGTTCTGACTTCGGGATACACCTTCCCTGGTTTTGCTACAAGGCAGCTTGTTGCCGTAAATCGGCTTCTAAGGGGATTGTACCCCTGCCAAGCAGAATTCCTCCCGTTCGCATAACCGAATGACCGGAGAGCCGCAGTGTTTTCGCCGATAGGATTTGAGAGCGCCGGAAATATGAAAGCCAAAAAGATTGGTTCAAGAAACGCACTGTGGTGGCTGCTGGCAGCAGGGTTGCTGCTGGCAACGGCAGGCCACGCCGTGGCGGAGCTGGGCGGGGACGCTACAACCGTGACTGCCGATCAGCAGCAAATGGCAGGCGCAAAGCGAGCTGTGCATACGACTGAGAACTACGTGGTGCACGAGAGCGAGTCGCCATCGGGCGCCGCGGTGCGTGAATACGTCTCGCCCGAGGGCAAGGTGTTCGGCGTGGCATGGGAGGGGCCAACGATTCCAGATCTGCGGCAGCTTCTGGGCGCTTACTACGCTCAATACGAGCGCGCGGCGGCGACGGCGCGAAGCGTGCGGCATCGAGGACCGCTCCTGATCCAGGAGCCTGGACTGGTGGTGCAGTCGGGTGGACACATGCGGGCATACAGCGGCTTTGCCTATGTCCCCAAGCTGATGCCCGCAGGCGTCCGGGCCGAGGAGATACGATGAGCGGAGGCCGAACGAGGTTCGGGCGAGTGGCGTGGCCGGCGCTGGTGGGAATCCTGTGGATGGCTGTCGGTTGCGGCAACGGCGGTTCTTCCAGTTCGGCGACAGCGGCCTCGGCTGGTACAGCCGATTCCACAGGCACGGGCGGCAGCGGTGGCAATACCATCGCCGCTCCCGCTCCCAATGTTGCGGCCCTCAGCGTAACCGCAGGTCCCAATTTCCTGTTTACCAGCGTAACCGTATGCGCTCCGGGCACTTCGACATGCACCAGCATTCCCGATGTGCTGGTCGATACGGGTTCCTACGGGCTGCGACTGCTGGCTTCGCCCCAAGGTGCAAGCGGGATGGCGGTAAGCAACCTGGGTTTACCCCAAATACACGCACCCAATGCCTTGCCGCTGTTGGAGTGCGTCACCTTTCTGGATAACTCGTACGTTTGGGGACCGGTGGTACGGGCGGACGTGACGATCTCCGGCGAGACGGCCGGCAACATTCCGATTCAGATCATTGGCGACTCGCAATTTTTTGACGACGTGCCGGACGATTGCAGCGGCAGTAATGCCGCCAACAACGAAAACAGCTTTCAGACGCTGGGAGCGAATGGCATATTGGGCATTGGTTTGCTAATCGAGGATTGTGGAACAGGCTGCGCGCCGCCGAATCCGGCGGTTCCAAAGGCTTACTACGCGTGCGCTGCCGGAGGAGCAGGAACTTGCCAGGGGTATTTGAGGAGCAATCCGCGAAATGCGACGAGCGTGCCGCTGGCAGACCAGGTGTCAAACCCGATTGCCGCTTTCGCGGAGGACAACAACGGTAGCATCATCGAGCTGCCGGCGGTGCCTGCCGGTGGACAAAGCAGCGTCAGCGGCTCGCTGGTTTTCGGCATCGGGACGCAAGCCAACAACGGGCTGGGCAGTGCTACGGTGCTGACGGCAGTGGCGTCCAACTCCGGTTCCGGACACATGGGCACATTTACCACGCAGTTCGGCGGGCAGACATTTCCCGGCAGCTTCATCGATAGCGGCTCGAATGGTTTCTACTTTTTGGACAGCGGCACTATCGCGGGTATCGTCGGCGGCGATCCGCTGCCGCCTTGCCCGCAAAGCGGCGCCTTCAGCAACGATTCCTCGATCAGCAGCTTTTATTGCGGCACTCTCAGCTCGTCGGCAACGAATGTCGGAACCAACGGCAGCAGCACGGTGCTTCACATCGGCGTGGCGAACGCTGAATCGCTGTTCATGAGCAACCACCAGGCATTCGACAATGTTGCCGGCCCCAACTCCGGCGGCTTCGACTGGGGAATGCCGTTCTTCTACGGGCGGAATGTCTATACGGCGATCGAGGGAGTAACTCCGCCGAACGGAATTCCGGCAGGGCCGTTTTGGGCCTACTAGGGGCGTGCGAACCGGTCATACCGGGTCGGAAGGCCTGAGACGGCGCGGATTGGGACAGTCCCCCGGATCCTTCGCTCATCCGCCACAACAAGCCAACAGCAGGCTTGTCGGGGACCCCGGTCGCTCAGGATGACATTCCGGTAGGGCGCTGATGACAACAGGCTTCGCTCAGGACGAACGTAGGGCACAACGACAACAACCCCACTCAAGCAAAAGAGGCTTGAATGGGCCACCAGCCCAGACAAGCCCCGCATTCCGTGCGTGAAGCAGACTCTACTTCCCGTGGCCGTGGCCGTTGCCATTCCCGTTGCCATTGCCATTGCCGTTGCCATTGCCATTCGACTTTGGCTTGACGAAGGGGAAGCGGTCCAACTGCTTTTCAAACGGGATGGAGAACTGTTTTTCAATCTTCTCGCGGTAGACGGGTCCGGAGTTGTAGGTGCAGAAGGGATAGAGTTTGCCATCGGGCGCGGCATAGTGAATGACGCAGCGTTTGACGCGCTCGATGTCGTAATTGTAGTTGTCCATGAAGTGCATGCCGGCCACCAGCAGGGTGCGGTAGGTGAAGGTGCCGTCCATGCCGTTACGGCCAAGCTCTTTGTTGGTCATGCCCTGAATGGTATCCAGGAACTTCTGGAAGGTCAGCCCGGGAGGCGCAAACTCGGGCTTGAAGTGCTTCTTAAGCTGGTTCCATGCCTTGATGCCGTGGTAGTACTTGGTGAAGGTCTTGCCCATTTTGCGCGAAAGCTCATCGATATCCTGCAACATGGAAGCAACGTCGACGAATTGGGTTACCGGCACGGCCTTGCGGCTGCGTTCATCGACAAACATGTAAGTGCCGATGGAGCAGTGCGAGTGCGACGAGATGGTCGGGACACCGGTGCCGCGGATGGCAGCCATGAGCTTGGAGAACGGAGTGACGGCAGAGAGCGGGAACCAGTCGTCATACTTGTCGAACATGCCGGTCTGGTCAGAGAGCCCAAAGGCGAGATCGGTGAGGGTGAAGCGCTTCTGCTCAAGCTCGCGACGCGAAATGCGTCCGGTGAAAGCCACCGGCTGGAAGCTGATGCCGCTGACGGTGTCGACGTTGTTGATGGCTACGCGCAGAATGTCGCCCAGCTGATCGTCATTGATCCCCTTGACAATGGTGGGGACAAAGATGATCTTGATGCCCGTCTTACGGCAGCTCTCGATGGTCTGCATCTTCTTTTCGAAGAGTGCCTCGCCCCGGGTCTTGAGATAGACGTCATCGGTAACACCGTCAAACTGC
>JBEKQP010000137.1:0-16802 GCA_049519595.1 Candidatus Korobacteraceae bacterium
ATCCATCACACGCCAGTTTGACTTGGCTTGCGACCATTTGTCTGAGAGGCGCTCACTTCTTGCTGGAAGACCCTGCTCTCTCCATCAGCTATGCCTTCGGACTCTGGTATTCGAGGCCATGCTTCCGGAAGAAATCAGGATCCCACTGAATGCCATGCCCCGGCAGCTTCGGAACATGCATGTAGCCTTCCCGATCGATGGGATAGAGCTCCGCAAATCCTGCCTGGAAGCCGGAGGGATCCCAGTATCCGGGATCGTACATGTACTCGATGAAGCCACTGTTCGGCGCAGCGCACTGCATGTGGAGGTTGGTGATCATGCCGACGCCGCTCTTGCCGTGATGTGGGCCGAACTTTGCGCCGAAGGCTTCGCCCATCGCGGCGATTTTGCGGATGACGCTGACCGGGCCGCCGATCATCGGATCAGGCTGGATGTAGCTCAGCGAACCGAGGCGGAGTATTTCACGGAACTGAGCGAAGCCAATATTGCCCTCTCCGCCGGCAAGATACATCGTTTCGAGCTGCTTGCGAATGCGCGCCATGCCTTCATAGTCGTACAGTGGCAGTACCTCTTCCAGCCAGTAGAGACCCATATCCTCGAGGGTGTGTGCCATTTTCTCGGCAACCTTGTAGTCCCATGCCGGAGGTGGATCTCCGGGCTTGTTGCCGCCCATGTTCGCATCCGCCATGACCTTCATCTTCCCACCGACAGCCTTTATCACCGCCGCGACCAGCTTAACGTCGTCCTCCGGATTCATGTGGTGCAGTCGCAGTTTGAGCGCCCTGAAGCCTTTCTCATAGAAAGCAAGCGCATCTTCGGCCCGCTCTTCGGGGGATTTGCCGAAGTGTACGGTAGCGGCATAGGCCTGCACCTTGTCGCGTGCAGCTCCCCAGAGCCGGTACAGCGGCTGATTCAGAGCCTTGCCGATGATGTCCCAGAGCCCAATCTCCAGAAAGAAAAGGCGGATGGGAATCTGGCCGAGGCCATACGTATACTCGCTGTGCCCTTCCGCCTCAAAAAAGTTCTTGTTGTGTACTTCGATTTCGAAAGGGTCCTTCCCAACGAAATACTGCGCCTTCTTATTTATGATTTCGCCGTAGTCGTCGGGCAATACGTAGTCACCGTCCATCGTGGTGCCGATCAATCCGGCATTGGTGAAGAACTGGACGATGACGTAGTCGCGCGAGTCCTGGGGAACTTTCTCGGTGTCCCACGGGCGGATCAATCCGCCGCCGGTGGGCACCTTGCGGACAACAACCGTTTTGACTCCGGTGATCCGGATTGCGGGAGTTCGGGCAGGCCGCACCCAGGAAGCCTTCTTTTCATCTGTAGCGGCAAAAGAGGAAGAGGAATTTACCATAGCATTGTGCCTCGTCTGGAGTAATGAACCAAGGCATTCTGGTGACCCATAAAGCCCGCCTGCGTTGATACTCGATTGCAAGCCGGTCGGCGCGATCCAGCATCTTCGCCGCCCGTGGTTAGAGCAGTTCCCAAGTTGATGTATCCCGAACTATCACCGCCGGGCTGAATGCCCGGCTTCTTTTCGGTATACACCTTCCGCGGAACCGTGTTTAGCCGGTGCCAACTCAACGTCATGCACCGTTAGACGAAAGACGGTCCTGTTGTTCCGGGAAAGCGCAGGATCATCGCCTCATCGATCTCGATCCCGAGACCCGGCTTTTCGTTGGGCGAGACGGTGCCGTCGCTGCCGACCCGGATTGGCGGATCGATCATCTCATCGCGCAACGGATTGTTGAGCGAGCAGTCTGCTTCGAGGTAGCCGCCATTTTCGATTGCGCTCAGAAACTGCACCGTCGCGGTCGAATTGACGCCCTGGCTCGTATGCGGATGGATCTGCAGCTTGTCGACCGAGGCCATGGCAGCAATTTTCAGCGCTTCGGTAATGCCACCGCACTTCGACAGGTCGGGCTGGAGATAATCGACGGAGCCTTCCTCGATCAGGCGGCTGAACTCAAAGCGCGTGAAGTGATTCTCGCCCGCTGCCAACGGCACCGGGGCAAAGGCTTTGGCTTCGCGATAATGGCGATAATCATGACTTGGAAACGGCTCTTCCAACCAGCCGACGTCGCAGGCGGCAAAGGCCGGCATGGCGCGACGGGCATCGGCCAAGCTGTAGCCGGTGTTGACGTCGACAAGGATGTCGAGCTCGGGTCCGAGGGCGCTCCGTACGGCCTCAACGCGAGCGATGTCCTTAGCCACGCTATCGCCTCCGAGCCTGAGCTTCACGGCGCGGAAGCCGGCGGCAACGAAGCCTTTGGTTTCCTCGACGAGCGATTCGGGGGGTTGAATGCCGAGCGCGATGCCGCCAGCATAGGCGGGAATCTTGTGGCTTTTTCCTCCCAGCAGCTTGTAGAGTGGCCAACCGACCGCCTTACCGCGAATATCCCACAGCGCCATGTCGATGCCGCTCATGCCCATGGCGCTGGCGGCGCCCATGCCATGGCTGCCCAATTGGAACTTGTAGATGCGCGACCAGACGCCGTTCACATCGGTAGCGTCCATGCCGATAACGAGCTGCTTCAAAGTTGTGTTGATCAGGCAGGCAATGGCCAAGTGGGCGCGCCCGTGGTGCGCTTCCCCCCAGCCGATAAGGCCCTCATCGGTTGTTACTTTCACAAATACGTGGTCGCGCTTCATCATCGTGCCGATGCCGAGGCGGACGCGGTGCTCCGGTGAAACCGGAACAGTAACGGGAAAAGCCATAATCTCAGCGATTTTCATACTTCCTCATTTCCTTGAAAAAGAGCGGTTCCAGCACTGGGCTACCAGTGCGGAACGTGAATGGATAGACAGAATTCGCCGCAAAATATCACGGCGAGAGCACCAATACTTCGCCGCGCGACAGATTATTCAACAACGTGATATCTGACGTGCTCGAATCCCACGGGACCTCCCGAGGGGGTCCTCAAAAAACCGGCCCGAGATAATACGGCTCCAGCGGGTCGGCGTAGCGGATTGTCTCCCCTTTCGTAACTTCGCCAGAGGCCACGGAGATGATCTTGGCGAAGAGCGCTTCGCCCATCGCCTCCACCGTCGACTCACCGGTTATGACCGCGCCGGAAGAGAAGTCGATGCTGTCTTCAGCCTTCTTCGCGGTGCGTGGATTGCCGGTGATCATCATCAGGGGCACGACTACGCCCGTGTTCGTCGCGAGCATCGGAGGGTCGATGCTCGGCAGGTCGTCTCCGCCAAGCTGATAAATCGAAATCTGACAACCGGCGGCGGCCAGGCTCATCGGCAAAGAAAACGAGGATTGCCATCCATCCATGAAGTGCAATCCTTTTTTCGTCGGTTGGGTGGCATACTCCAGCACTCCGACAATCGGTGAAGTGCCGGCCTTACGCACCGCGCCAAGCGATTTTTCTTCCAAAGTCGAAAGCCCAGCCGCGATGTTCGAGGGCAGTGGATTGATCGCGCGGATGTCTTCGCCCGTTCGTTTGGCCGACTCCTCGACTTCGGCCACCATCTCCAGCAGTCGCTTCGCGTCGGCGGGATTCACGCACCGCGCCGCGACGTCCTGTTCGGCTCCGATCAATTCGACGGTTTCAGAAAAAATGGCGCTGCCGCCGGCCGCGATCAGCATATCCGCGGCCTTACCGAACGACGGGTTACCGGCTATGCCGCTGGTGGCGTCCGAAAGGCCGCACTTCACGCCTATGGTGAGCCGGTCCACCGGAACTGGCTCGCGCCGAACGCACGATGCCAGTTCGACATAGTGACGCGCCAAAGTGATGCCGTCCTCCACTAGTCGCTTGAGGCCGCCGGACTGCTCGACCGTCAGCACCTCAACCGGCTTTCCGGCTTTCGCGATTTCGTGCGCAAGAACATATGGATCGACCTCGCGGTAACCGAAATTCTCCTTCGCTCCGAGCACGATAGTCGCGAATGCGTTGGGATTCTTTGCCAAGCCGACGAAAATCCGCGCGAGCCGTTCGCGGTCCTTCTTGTGTCGTCCGTTTTCACCGCCGGTGACTACGGTCTTCGTGCCACTCACGTATTCGGTCACACGCGTGGCTGCAATATTCAAAAGCCTTCCGGCCGGAACCACAAGGACGTAGTTTCTGGTTCCAGCCACTTCGCCCGGCCTGGGAAATCCCAAAAACGTTTGCATGAGGTTTACCTCAGAATCGCCAACGCCATTCGCTTCTTGGGCGAGCGGCGGCTATAGTCTGTGAAGACCGTGCCGCAAACCATACTGCAAGACCCTTCAGTTCCTACGGCCATGGCTAGAATACCGGGCCCAGGTAATAGGGCTCAAGTGGGTCGGAATAGCGGATGGTTTCCCCTTTTGTGACCTCGCCCGAGGCAATGGAGAGAATCTTCGCGTAGAGCGCTTCCCCCATCTGCTCAACGCTGGATTCGCCCGTAATGATGGCGCCCGAGGAAAAGTCGATGCTGCGCTTGGCCTTGCTTGCCGTGCGCGGGTTGCCGGTAATAATCATCAGGGGAGCGACGACCGCGTTGTTGGTAGCTAGCATCGGAGGGTCATTGCTGATTTTCGATGTTCCAGCCTTGCGGACGGCCCCCAGAGATTTCTCTTCTAATGTGGAAATGCCGGCCGCGATGTTCGAAGGCAACGGATTGATGCCGCGAATATCCTCGCCCGTCCGCTTAGCCGCTTCTTCCACTTCGGACACCATTTCGAGCAGCCTTTTGGCATCGGCATCATCCGCACAGCGTTCCGCCATATCGGCCTCGGCGCCAATAAGCTCGGTTGTTTCCGAGAAGATCACACTGCCGCCATCCCTAATCAAAAGGTCCGCAGCCCGGCCGAAGGACGGATTCCCGGCAATGCCACTTGTCGCATCCGACTCACCACATTTCACGCCAATCATGAGTCTGTCGGCGGAAACCGGTTCACGCCGCACTAGCGAGGCAGCGTGTACGTAGCGGCGAGCCAAGGCAATCCCTTCCTCCACCAGACGGTCGAGGCCACCGCATTGCTCGACCGTAAGCACCTCGACCGGTTTGCCGGCCTTCGCTATTTCGTGGGCGAGATTGTAGGGTTCTGTCTCCTGGTACCCGAAGCCCTTCTTGGCGCCGAGAATAATAGTCGCGTAGGTGTTGGGGTTCTTCGCGAAGCCGGTCAGAAGACGCGCAACTCGTTCACGATCTTTCTTGTGACGACCGACCTCAGCACCGCCGGTAATCGCCGTTTTCGTTCCGGCCACGTAGTCGGTGACGCGAGTCGCGGCAATACTGAGGACTCGCCCAGCGGGAAGAACGAGCACATGATTTCTCGTGCCGGCCATATCGCCGGGTCGCGGAAAGCCGAAAAATGAAGTCATCTCGAAGCACCTTGCTTCCTGACCAGATCCCCGCGCCCGCGACCACCTTCAATATTATGTGCGCCGACCAAGCCGCCCTTTGGAATACTCTCGATTGCCCGGCCAATTGGGCGCCCGTACTTATTAACGACGTCCCCCTTTTCGATGGCAGTGAGAGCGATCTTGTGGCCGAACGGAATCGGCTCGACCGACGTCAGCGTGATCGCCTCCGTAGGAGTTTGAATCGTCAGCACAGTACCCTTACCCACTTCGGTGACCACAGTGGCCACATTGTCGACCGGCTCTAACTGCAGCGCGTGAAACATAGTGTGAGAGTCCTCCTTGGGCTCGCGTGCCAATTCAGCGGCGCCAAATTATCGATTTTCGACAAGCGGCTCGCACAACTCGTGAGCTGCCGAACGAACAACTGCTAACGCCACACATTGCGACCTAGACCTTTCGGCCTGGCGACTCCAGGCATTCAAAACTTGATGCTACGGCCCCCTGCCCTGGGCAGGCAGGCATAGCATCTGCAACTCTACTGAGACATCCCGATTGAGTTGCCTCAGCTCGCCGGCGAGGGACTGGGTTGCGAGGAAGTGAGATCCACATCCCTGATGTTCAGCGGGCCGAACTTCGTCAAGAAGAACATGACAAGCAAGGCAGAGCCCGCCATTGCCGAACCAGCGATAACGAGTGCTATTTGGAAGCCGAAGTACTGCGCGATGAAGCCCGTGATGACGGGAGACACGATAGACGCTATTGCGCCTGCAGTGTTCGTAATGCCACCGAGAGACCCGCCGGTGCCTTTCGCCGCAAGGTCCTGCGGCAGTACCCATATCAGCACCCCGGCCGCTTGCTCCCCTGCGATACCGAGAACCATGAGCCAGGCTGCTGCCACGGCACTTTCCGCGTAGGCCGCGAAAATTACGGCCACCATGGCAATGATCTGCGGGCAGATTAGCATCGCCTTCTTGATGGTCGTAGCGTTCCAGCCGAAGCTGACAAGTTTGTCGCACAGAAAGCCATACAACGGTCGGACGAATACCGACACCAGAAACGGCATGGTCGAGTAGAACGCAAGTTGGCCTAGATTGAAATGCCGAGCGTACGCGAGGTAGCCTGGCAGCCAGAGAATGAATAAATAATACAGATAATCGTTCAAGAACTTGATTACTATCAGTGCCCAGGTATCGCGGAATTTCAAGAGTACGGATAGCGGTATATGAGTCTGCTTGGCGGGTTGCGCTCCCCCGCTGACCTCGGCCACCTTGAGTTCCGGATAGGTTTTAAGCCACAGCACCACCCAAATGAGGCTGCCGATACCGGTCAGGAAAAAGGCCATCCGCCAGTTGGGATGATCGGCAGATCCGAACAGCATCATCAGACCGACCGTCAGGCCCGGAGTCACAGCGAAGCCGATAGGCAAACCGGTGGTGTAGATGCCGGTGGCTCTCCCCCGCTCTGACGGCGGGAAGCGTTCACTCACGACCTTGGTCGCCGCGGGGAAATTGACCGACTCGCCAAATCCGACAAAGACCCGGCTAAAAAGCAGCGATATAATACCAGTGGCGCATCCGGTGAGAGCCGAGGCAACGGACCAGAGCGCCGCCCCGTACCCGTAGACTCGCTTCGCTCCAAAGCGGTCACACAGTCGCCCCGCAGGTAAGTTCCCGAGAAAATAAGCCCAGCCGAAAGCGGACAGAACAATACCCATGGCGCCGAGGCTGAAATGAAGATCGCGAGCGATAACGCTATTGGCGACCGAAAGGCTGGAGCGATCAATTGCCTGAATCGCAGTGCCGCTCATAACAAGGAACAGTATCCAGCACTTGCTGCGACTCCATCCTGTTTCCCTCGGAAGATCTGTATGCGACTGGGCACCAGTAGCCAATGGACCTCCTGCAGCCTGTTTGAAAGGTTTCCCAGCTATACACCCGGATAAAAGTGGGGTCAAGGCTATTCTGTGCGAACGCTTCCTATAAGAAGGTAGCCGCATCTGAAGAACTCGCCCCTTACGCCCGGAATCCGACGCCAGCAGCGCTAACTTTGATACGGACATGCGCAGGCGGCAGAGGAGGTGGCGACACCTCCTCTACTTGTAAAATGGAGGGAGGGCCCTATTCGCGACATATCGCAGCTTTCATCAAAACTCCTGCGACGCAGGCGAAGGTCTGTACTCTGCCGTTTCACAAGCTACATCGGTACCTTACCGCCCCGCTTCCGAAAGAACTCCTCCATCATTCGCGCTGGTTCTCCCGAGGCATAAGATTCCGCCTGGATCCGCTTACCGGCCTCGAGTGCGTTCTGGAACGACGCTTCGGTCATCTCGCGAAAACGCTGCTTGTCGAGGCGCATGGCAACCGGGGGTTTTGTCGCAAGTTCCTCGGCAACTTCCATTGCCTTCGAAAGGACCTGATCCTCAGGAACGAGGTGGTGCACAAGCCCAATACGATAACACTCCTCGCCGTCCATTAGACGCCCGGTAAGCGTCAACTCAATCGTTCGCGACATGCCCAGCATTTCGTTCATAATCCAAGGGCCAGTCGTGCTGGCAATACCCGACTTAATTTCAGGTTGCCCCATACGCACTCCCGGATGAGCAACACGCACATCGCCAAGCAGCGCCACTTGAAACGCCGAGCCCGCCGCCGTGCCGTTGAGAGCCATCACGATTGGCTTTGAGAGATAACGCAGCGCGCTGTAATAATTTTCCCATTCGCCGATCCATTCCACGGCACGAGCAGCATCGAAACCGTGTGCCTCAGCAAGATCTTGCCCTGCTGAGAATGCACGCCCGGCGCCAGTCATGACAATTGCAGCTACACCGTTGTCGGCGTCAAGTTGCTTAAGCCCGGCTACTATCTCATTACGCATTTCGGCGTCCCATGCGTTTAGCTTTTCCGGACGATTCAGAGTAATAAGGCCAACTCTTTTGATCTTTTCTATACGAATGTGTTTAGCCATCAAGGCACTCCTTACCTCTATATTCAGTGTTAATTGCCGATTCTCTGTTCGTCTTACAAAGGTTATTGACGCAACCTGCCGCCCAATCTTAAACAAGGTGACATGCAGCCAGCCAGCTTCCAGTTTGGTTCTTCTCTGGCGCTGAGCGCCGCTTACCGAAGCGCTCCATTGGCGAGCACTGTCTTCTGTCTCTGCTCCTGACCTGATAAGTACGACGCATAACGGACTGCGATAAACCCGAGAGCGCTACATACCAGCATGTAGTAAGCCGGAGCAAGTGGATCATGTAAGGCCGAGGTCAGCCAAGCTACTGTCAGAGGAGCAGTCCCGCCAAATATGGTGTTATGAATCGCGTAGGCGACTCCCATACCTGTATTACGAGTATTCGTCGGAAATTGTTCAGCCAAAACCACCTGGGCTGCTCCCCCGAAGATACCCATCAGTATGGTAAAACACGAAAAAACCGCCAAAGCGATCCAGTAGTTTCCGATATTGATTAGTCGAAAACCGGGATACGCAAGAATGGTCAATCCGAAGGTGGCGATCGAAAGGAGTAACTTCTTGTCGTATTTATCTGCGAGCCAACCGAAAAAAGGGACCATGGCCGTATATAGGAATGTCGCTACCATGGTCATTTTCATGGCGCTGCTGTAGGGTATTGACAATGCCGTCTTAAGGTGGACTGGCATGAACGTGTATAGCACGTAAAAAACGGAGTTCCAGATCATGCCGAAGCCAAATACGACTGCCATACCTCTTTTGTCATACTTGATGCTATCTGCTAAAGGCTTTTCGGAAGTCTCCTTGGCCTCTTTCACTTTCAGGAATTCGGGTGATTCCTGTACCTGCAGCCGAATATAAAGGCCTAGCAACGCAGTTAGGAAGGCAAGGAGGAAAGGAACGCGCCATCCCCATGATTGCAGCACCGCAGGAGGAAAGATCATCGTAACTAGGCTGATGAAGCCGCTCCCAACAAAAAATCCCATGCCTGTACCGCAGGGCCGAAAACTGCTGATTAAAGCCCGGCGGTTAGGTGGTGCTATCTCGTAAATGAACGCCGAAGCGGCACCCCACTCACCTCCCAAAGCAAGTCCCGTCACCAACCTCAGGAAAATCAATAGCACAGGAGCCAAAAGGCCGATGGTTGCATAGGTTGGTATGAGTCCAATCGCGCCCGTGCCCCCGCCCATCAGGAGAATTGAGAGTGCCAACGCTTTGTTGCGGCCATATTTATCTCCGTAAGGACCTATGATCATCGAGCCCACGGGTCTGATCAAGAATCCAATTGCGAATACGCCGTACGCCTGTAACAACGAAGTAACCGGGTTCGACTTCGGAAAAAACTGCGCTGCGAGAAAAGGAGCAGCTAGGCCATAAATCGACCAGTCTATCCACTCCACGACGTTTCCAATAGAGCTCGCAAGGATTGCTTTTACAATACCCTTCGGCAGTGTCGATTCCTGTGTCTGTGTCATGGCTGTTTCTCCTTAAGCAGCGAAACCCGCTTGTTGCTCAACACCGTTTATCGGGGGAAAGGTACTCAACCGTCGCCTCAAGTTTCTGAAAACTGAAGTCCTCCGGCTCAAGCAGCACACTCGCCAACCCTAAGTACCTTTCGCCTCCGCAGAAGCCTTGCGATCCCAACAATCCGTTGTCGAACGAGAAAGACCCTCTTTTTTAATACGCTGACTGGGTGTCTTATCGAACGAATCAATGAAGGCAACGTAGCGCGGCACCTGAAATTTCGGCATTCGGCCTTCACACCACTCAATCAACTCGGCAGGGTTGGGTTGGGAACGACCGGGTCCGGTTTTGATGAAAATCTTGAGGTCATCCAATCCAATGTCCGTCTTAACCCCAACGAGAGCGCTTTCTTCGACATCGGGATGCTTATTGATAACCCTCTCCACTTCCCACGCCGAAATGTTCTCTCCCCCGCGGCGCACACAATCCTTGGTCCGTCCCCGGAAGTAGAGAAAGCCTTCTTCGTCCATAGAGCCGAGGTCGCCCGTCTTGAACCAACCGTCCTGGCCCATTGCGGCCCACGTCGCTTCCGGATTGCGGAAATACTCTTTAATGATCAATCCCGGTTGCTTGCTCCTCACCTGTATCTCGCCGAATTGGTTCGGCGGTACCGGCATGCCGTTTTCGTCCGCAACGCGAACCTCGAAGAAGTCAACGGGCTTGCCGATGGATCCCAGCTTGCACTCAGTATTCACCGTGGTGATGCTTGAGCACTCGGTCATTCCGTAGTCTTCGTGTATTGTTACGCCGAAGCGTTCTTCAAACGGCCGCCATGCCTCCAGCGTGCAGCCACCGCCCCAGGCAATGCGGACCTTGTGGTCGCGGTCATTCGCTCGAGGCGGTTGTGCCAGCAGCATCTGGAGGATGCCGCCCAGATAATGTATTTGGGTCGCGCCGTAACGTCGGCCCTGGTCCCAAAACTGTGACGCACTAAAACGCTCAAGCATTGCCACAATGGCTTTACGAATAAGACATAGATGAAGCCCCTGGCTTCCGCCGATGTGGTAAATAGGTTCCCACATCAGCATTACTTCGCCGGGTCGGACGTCGCTCGCAAGCCCACAACCGTACGCGCAAGCCCTCCACATTCGGTCGGTGAGCGGCGCACCTTTCGGCATCCCCGTTGTCCCAGAGGTATAACCAAGCAATAGTACGTCGTCCGGGCCCGGTCCGGGGACCGCGGGAGGGGCAGAGGACGAGTTTATGCTTAACTCGTCAATCGTGGTCGCGCCTCGTACGGGGATATCGCTGCCGCCCTCGCCACGCCACACCAGAAACTCTATAGAACGGGGTCGTGCAAGTGCTTCACGAAGGCTGTCGCTGTAACGGCGGTCGGCTACCACAGCTCGCGGATCGGACAGGTTCAAGAGAAGGTCGAGGCTGTCCCCTTTCAGGTTTACGTTAACTGGGACGAACACGACGCCGAGTTTTGCGAGCGCATACAGCGTGTAAATGTGGTCAGGGTGATTCGGCAACATCACTGCGACGCGGTCTCCCGCACGCAAACCGAGCCGAAGAAAGCCGTTGGCCAAGCGGTTGACCCGACTCTCGAGCGCGCTGAACGTAATCGTTTCGTCTTCAAAGAGGCAAAAGGCACGATCCCCGTCTTCGCGGGCACGAGCTTCCAGAAGCTGTCTCAAAGTAATGTCGTCGATGTATACCATTCCTCATCCTTGTTTCGTGCCACGACTTCAAAAAAGTCAGGTGTGGCAACTCACCTGAGAAAGCTGAGCAACGAAAGATTTCTTGCAGGCCCGAGACTTAGACGATTACCAACGCCAATCGCCGACGTCCTCAATATCCCACACTTCGTGATTGTTCTCATAGCGTCGCGCAACCGCAACTCGGCCGCTGATGAGTCGTGCGCTCATTTCCTGGAAAGCAAACCAAGCCGCGCGTAGACCCTCTTGTGCATCCGGCCCGAAAGGCTTAAAGCTGCTCAGCACAATCCGATGCCTGGAAGCGCTGAATTGTTCAGACTCGAAGTTCTGACCGCAGGCCCTCAACAGTCTACTGAAGTACAAAGCTACGGCGGACGCATCATGACCGGCGTTCAGTCCCACATCACGCATGAGCTCATGGGTGTATTGGATCGCAAGGCAACGCATAGTCTGTTCGACGATATAGTGCGTTACGGCAGCGCCGAACATGCTGTACAGAACTTCGACCGTTATGCGGACGTAACCCGCAGAATAGTTGCGTCTGGCTTTAAGTTTGCGTTGTTCCGGCCATTGAATCGGATCAAGGGTCGGCAGCCCGGTTGGGTCGGACTCGGGCGTATGCATTGCCACTTCGTAGCGCATGATCTCGTCACGCCCGAGATCATGGTCGTACTCCATAAAGTAGCCCTCGTCGTAAGGGTCCCCTTCCATGATGAACTTGGTGCTGACCCACCCAAGGCGCGGACAACCCATCACGACGCCGTTTCGCGGATGCCACGCAGAAAAAATGGTGCGGCGCAGGGTACCTGGCATGGCCATCATTGCTACGCCAGCATAGGTCCACATCGGAGCCAGGTATCGAATCCATACTTTCTTGGAAGATTCCTCGACATAATCGAGGTCGAGACCGCCGAGCACATTGGTAAAGTAGTGGTATTTTGCTGCGGCAACAGCCGGCGGTTCATCGTCACCGATGCCGAGCTTGCGCAGGCCTTCACGATAGTGACCCACCTGGTGACGCGTCAGTAGTTGGAACCAGAGGCGATGGACTGCGTCTTCTCCCTTTTCGCGTAAGGTTATCGCCGTGAGCCCGGAGAATGTTCGCCCCCACAGCTTCGCAGCTAAAAAACAATCAGCGCGAAGTTCCGACAATAGTGCTTCGGCTGCTGACATCATTCTGAACTCCCTGTTAGGGTGCGTGTCGCAAGATTTTACCATCGAACGTCGCTAATGTGACGGAAAGGATATTGCCATTTTCTTAGTGTGTCTAATATCGATTGACACGCAACGCCATATCAACATGGTATGATCGTGCACCGTGGAATTGCACCATCTACGCTACTTTCTAGCAGTCGCCGAAGAGCGACATTTCGGGCGCGCCGCACAACGGCTGAATATGACTCAGCCGCCTCTGTCCCAGCGAATTGCCGATTTGGAGAATGAACTCGGAGTGCTCTTGTTCGTCCGCTCTTCGAAGGGCGTCAGCCTCACCGAGCAAGGGGAATCCTTGCTACCGCACGCCCGAAAGGCGGTTTCCGCTTTCGATGTCGCCAATGCAATGGCACCCCGCATGATGCCCGCCAAAACGCGCAAATTGACTGTGCGCGTGCCCCCTGACACCTCAGGAGCGGCAGTCGCTGAAGTCGGCCGGTTGTTGCGCCATGCCGGATTTGCTCCAGAACTCGGCGAAGCAACAACGGCAGATCAGCATGCCATGTTGCTGGACGGCAAACTCGATCTCGCATTGCTGCGCCACCCCTACCCCGCACGTGGCCTGTGGTCCTCGTTGGTGCTGCGCCAGCCTTTAGGGGTTCTCATGTCCATGAGCCACTCCCTGGCAATCAAGCCAAAGTTGCGGATGTCTGATCTCCGCGGTCAACCCCTAGTACTTTTCCACCGCTCGATGGCCCCCGGTCTGTACGACGAGATACTGCGCACTTGTCGAGCATGGGGCTACGTGCCGCCTCACATTCAGCACGCCATGCGAATCGTTAAGGGACTATTGATCGCTGACTCGGCGATCTGTTTTCATCCAGGCAGAGTCACTCAGCAGTACCACACGTTAGTGTGGCGGCCTTTGGTCAACGAGCCCTTGGAATGGCGTACTTCCGCCGTCTGTCGCCGACGTAATCTCGACGGCGCCTTACGGCATGCTGCCCAGATTCTAATTGACGTTCTTCAAACGCACGACAACTGGAGTCAGTGCAAAGTGCTCCCTAAGGTGAGTGTCCCGTAGCTGGCCGCAGATGACTTTCTCATGCCTCAAATGAAAGAAAATGAGGCAGGGTTGCAGGTTTTCAAGAGCCTTGAAAATCCTCCTTCGGCGGCCGGAGCGAGGGCGCCCAGCTCCACCGAATCAGCCGGGCCCTGGTCAGTAAAATCCTCCGCGAGACCGCCGGAACCGGTGGCCACAAAGAGGTCTCGCCAGCCCCTTTGCAAGTTCAACAAAACAAGCTGCCGGAAAACGCCGCTTGAGCTAGCCACAAATCTCTGCCTTCGTGAACAGCACTTGAGCCGAATGCTCGTCCAATTCGATATTTGCGGCAAAGAGCACCGGAAGCTCACTTCGGACTGCAATGCTTATTGCTTCGTTCGAAGGTTTGAAGTGGAGTTTGAAAAGCTTCGACAACGAAGAGCGGAATTAATCCGGCAGCTCTGCGGCAAGCTGCGGTCGGGCGAGGCGGTCCCGCTGGAGATTCTGTGAGATACCCGGAAGCTAGTTTTTACGGAGGACGAGTGAGTGAGAGCTGATTCTCGGCGAGGCTAATGCGATTGGTCACTCGCTTCAACTTCCGGATTGCCGACCATCCGCCCGGACCGCACACAGCACTTCGGGATCTCAAGACGCAGCCGCGTTTGTCAGTACCAATTTTGCCGCGGTTATCGGGATTGCTCCGGAATTGGTCGTGACTCGCCCCGCGTTCAACTTCCTACAACCAGCCTTCGGATGGTCTTTGCCTGCGCAGCCTTCAGCTCTAAATATATATCATCACACGATATATATTCGAACACCAACGAATCGCACCGACGCTTGTCATCGTGTGTGCTTAGCGGCGCTCGTTACCTCCGGGAAAACAATACAGTTACTAAAGTGTTTGGCGTTTCCGGAGCCGTTGTTCAGCACCACGGCCCCATAGCGAAGGCTCGCGAACTTGGGCGTAAAGGTCACGTCCACCGTGCAAGTATCGCCGGCGTTATACCCATGATTTGCGGCGCACGTTCCGGTCGTTGCATCGGCGAAATCCAGACCGGTTGCCCCTTGCGTCAATACCTGGTACGGAGTCGCGGTGTTCAGGCTTCCTGCCGTGTCAAAGGCAAAGGTCAGTGTCATCGCCGGGCTCGTGCTTCGCGCGAGCACCGTCCCAAAATTCCCGCCCGACGGCCCCTCCTTCAGCACCCTGTTGTTGCTGTAATCGGAAATATAGACATTGCCGAGACCATCCACCGCCACGGCATCGGGGAAATTCAGGCCGCTGGCGAACACGCTCTGGGTATAGCTGCTCCCCGAGGGCGTTTCCTTCACTACGCGGTTGTTACCGTTGTCGGCAATATAAACATTGCCGGTACCATCCACTGCCATGCCGTAGCCTTCAGACAGACCGCTGGCGATCACGCTTTGGGTATAGCTGACTCCCGAAGGCGTTTCCTTATATATGTTGCCGGAATCGGAAAAATAAACATTGTTGTTGCTATCAACCGCGATGCCGTAGGGTTGATTCAGACCGCTGGCGATCACACTCTGCGTATAGCCGCCCCCCGACAGCGTCTCCTTCAGCACGCGAGCGTTCCATCCATCGCTGATATAAACATTGCCGCTGCCGTCCAACGCAACATTCCAGGGACGACTCAGGCCGCTGCCGATCGTGCTCTGGGTATAGCTGCCCCCCGACAACGTTTCCTTCAATACCTGATTGCCAAACCAGTCGCAAATGTAAAGGTTGCCGCTGCCGTCCACTGCGACGCCATGGCTGAAAGGGTAAGGGCCACCGGCGACCACGCTTTGGGTGTAGCTCCCTCCTGACAGCGTCTCCTTCAATAAGCCTCCTCTACTATCGGAAACATAGACGTTGCCGCTGCCATCCAACGCGACAGCTCCGGGCATAGACAAGCCGTTGCCGATCGTGCTCTGTACCCAACTCAAATGGGCCGTCGGCCCTTGCGGAGGAATCGCGTGCAGAGGAGTTGTCACGAACATACCGAGCGAGACAAGGACAAGGGATATGAGGCAAGTTCTTACAAATTTTGACCGGAAGGAAGACAAAATATGACCGTATGAGTTCCGATGCATGACACACTCCTGTACCCACGGCAAGCAAGTTTATAAATCGACAGACTGGTGCGACTCGAACTGCTCGGTGCTGTACGACTCGAACTGCAAGTGCTGTACGCGAATTGAATGGATCGGCACTTTACAGCTGCGATCTACCAGTGTGTCGTCGGCCGCCAGAAGACAGTTAGAGATACTGCTGCATCTTCCCTCGCACTCCGTCTTCTTGCAGAAGGTTTACAGGATTTCAACAGGAATTACTTCGCCCGACCCGAACGAAGCAATAAGCGTTGCAGTCCGAAGTGAGCTTCCGGTGCTCTTTGCCGCGAATATCGGGTTGGACGAGCATTCGGCTCATCTGCTGTTCACGAAGGCAGAGATTTGTGGCTAGCTTATCAAAACAACCCGGGCCAAGATCAGCATCGCAATGAATAAAGGTGTCACGATTGATGGCAAGCTGATTCGGTTCAAACGCCGGGAACGAACGAAGGATGTCGCAATTGGGAAGAAGGCCAGCAAGGGTAAGCCTCACCCCAAATCGACGAAAGGAAAGGTAGTGAAAATCAGCACGGCAAAAACGGAAAAAACAGGGAAGGACGTGAAAGCATCGGAAACGACCAAGGCAGCCGAACCGATCAAGCCAGCCGTGGAATCCAAGGAAGTCGAAGCAGTCAAGCCAACGGTTACGAACTAAAGCAATTGATCAACACCCGGAATGCCCTCTCGGGTGTTCCTTTGCGACACAGCACAGAGCGTACTATGACTTCTTCTTCCTTCCTACGACCATCAAGACGACTTCCCCAGCTACTGCTAGCCCCCAAGTATCGGAGAAAGAAGAAATCGCTCCTGAGTTTCTGTGGCGATACGCACCGACCCCACATCGAGGATCGTTTTCTTGTGCGTGTAGTTGATGCCTTGATAAACGAACACCCACACACCCAGAACGATTAGCAATCTCCCAACCCAAGTGTTCGGTTTCATGTTTACGTGTCTCCCTCCGCGGCACGGGCACAAGACTAAGCTTCTTTCAAGAAGCGGCACTCCTTTTCTTGATTCCCCTCGGAAGCAGCACGTTGTCCGTTGGCGCCTTGCTCG
>JBEKQP010000138.1:0-11733 GCA_049519595.1 Candidatus Korobacteraceae bacterium
TGGCCGGCCAGATGACGGCAGCGACGCCTCGCCGTTTTCCAACGTCGAGCTATTCGCACCGCTCAAGCCTTTGGACGAGTGGCCAAGGGGCTTGACCAAAGAGAAGTTGACTGACCAGATCCAGACGGAGTTCAACAACGAACTGCCGGGGGTCACATTCAACTTCTCGCAATATATCCAAGACAACATCGAGGAGGGGATCTCCGGCGTCAAAGGCTCGAATTCGGTCAAGATTGTCGGTCGCAATCTTGAAACCTTGACAAAACTGGCCGAACAGGTCAGGGATCAAATGAGGCAGGTTCGTGGCGTCGCTGACCTAGGCATCTTCCCGGTATTAGGACAACCGAACCTGAACATCAAGGTCGATCGGGCCAAGGCTGCACGGTATGGCCTCAACTCCGGTGATGTCAACTCCGTCGTTCAAGCGGCCATGGGCGGAGCGGTCGCGACTTCGGTCTTGGAGGGCGATCGACAATTCGATCTTGTTGTCCGTTATACGCCTGAGTACCGCGACAGTATTGAAAAGATTCGCAACATCAAAGTGGGCTATTCAACCAGCAGCGGTGCCAATGCCTACATCCCCCTGAGCGATCTGGCGACAATTAGCTTGGATACCGGAGCGGCCTGGATTTATCACGAAAGTGCGCAGCGTTTCATACCGGTCAAGTTCAGTGTCCGTGGCCGAGATCTTGGCAGCACGGTCAATGAGGCGCAACAGCGAATCGTTGAAAACGTGAAGCTTTCGTCCGGATACCGACTGATCTGGGCCGGCGAGTTCGGCGACCTGCAGGAGGCCAAGAATCGGCTGGAAATTATTGTGCCCCTCAGTCTGGTACTGGTCCTTGGGCTGCTGTACGGCATGTTTAATTCGCTGCGCGACTGCCTTTTGACACTTGCCGGAATTCCTTTTGCAGTGGTTGGCGGCCTGTTGGCGCTCTATATCTCCGGCCAGGATTTCAGCATCTCCGCCGCCATCGGCTTCGTCTCTCTCTTCGGTGTCTCTGTTATGGATGGCATCCTGATGATTACATTCTTCAATCAGGAAAGGTCTCGTGGCCGAATACCTGTGGATGCTATGTACCACGCCGCTTCCACCCGCATGCGTCCTCTGTTGATGACAGCGCTTTCGGCTTGCATCGGTTTATTTCCGGCAGCGATTTCACACGGTATTGGCAGTCAAGTGCAGCGTCCGCTCGCTACTGTAATCGTAGGAGGGATGTTAGTCGGCCCAGTCATGCTGCTCCTCGTAGTACCCGCGCTGAGAATGATCTTTCTGGGGGGCGAGAGTGGCTTGACACCAAAGGCTGAATCGAAATGAAGACCACCTGCCTTATCTTCATGATGATTGCCTGCGCCACGCTGATCTCTGGAACTGGCTACGCGGTTCCGTCTAGTCAGGCGTCATCTAACGAGAGCTCCGCGAGCGCGGCCGGGGGCGAAAATCAGACGCAACGAAAGCCCTTGCAAAAACAGCGAGACCCCGGCCACATTTCTGATGTGAGACACCTGCGCAGCCATGCATTAACCAAGGCAAGTCGTCCTACGCAGTTTCCGAATAACCGGGAACGCTCCGCAGCCGGAAATGTGACGAACATTCGTGGGCTGGGCTCAAGCCAATCCGGCGCTGCAAAAGGGATATTGCCGCATAACAAAAACGTTAGCCGCGCCCTGCCCGTCCGCTCGCCTGTTGTCGCCTGGGCTGGCGATCCACCACACGAGAATGTGCGCCACCTTCGGCCTAACCCTGCGGTCATTGGTGGAACAATGAACTCATCAACCGGAAATCCAGGTGCGATCAGCGGAAGTCGAATGAACCGCCGGCCTTAAGGAATTGATTCGTATGATTGCCTCCCGCAACATGTGCCTTATACGCCTCATCGCTATCCTGGTCATACTGCTGACAACAGGGTGCGCAGTCGGACCTAAGTTTAAGCAACCTCCTCCCCCGGATGTTAGCGGCTATACACCCACTCCGCTTTCCACTACCAGTAGCACGAGCACTGTTGTGGGTGGAGAGGCGCAGCACTTTCTGGAAGGACGCGACATAGCAGGGGAGTGGTGGACATTATTTCACTCGAAACCGCTCAACGATTTGATTGAGCGCTCGCTCAAAGTCAATCCTGACCTTAAGGCGGCGCAGGCGGCATTGTTGGTTGCAAGAGAGAATGTGCTGGCCCAACGGGGTGCTTACTATCCCAGCGTTAGTGGCGGTTTTTCGGCGACCCGGGCGAAGACGTCAAGTGATCTTTCCCCTGTAACCAACACCAGCGCCTTGAATTACAGCCTCTACACTCCGCAGGTCAGCGTTTCATACGTGCCCGATGTCTTCGGTCTGAACCGGCGGACTGTGGAGTCTTTGAAGGCGCAACAAGAGCAGGCGCGTTTTGCCCTGGCCGCAACCCATATCACGCTGAGCTCAAATGTAGCCGCCGGGGCAGTCCAAGAGGCGTCACTGCGGGCGCAGGTTGATGCGACACACGAACTTATCGCGATCAACACCAATATGCTGGAGATTTTGCGCAAGCAGTATGCGAAGGGATATGTGAGTCGACTCGATGTGGCAGCACAGGAATCACAGCTTGCCCAAGTCGCCGCTACTTTGCCGCCACTGATGAAACAATTAGCGCAACAGCGTGACCTCCTGGCAAGGTTATCGGGTGGCTTTCCCAGCCAGGATGTGCCTGAAAAGTTTGAGCTTTCGAGCCTGCAACTGCCGCAGGAGCTGCCGGTGAGCCTTCCGTCACAACTTGTGAAGCAACGCCCCGATGTTCGCCAGGCGGAGGAGAACCTGCATTCCGCTAGCGCTCTAATCGGGGTTGCGGTTGCGAACCGGCTTCCGAGCTTCGCGCTGACCGCAGATGCGGGCAGCATGGCGTTGGTTTTCAGCCGGATGTTTTCAGGAGGCACGGGTTTTTGGGATGTGGCTGCCGGCGTGACACAACCCATATTTGACGGCGGCACCCTCATGCACAAAGAGCGCGCCGCGAGAGCCGCTTATACTCAGGCCGCTGAACAATATCGCAGTACTGTATTGACCGCTTTCCAGAATGTTGCTGATACCTTGAACGCGCTCCAGCAGGACGCCGATGCATTAAAAGCTGCGGCTGCCGCCAAAGATGCTGCCGACGTGACTCTCGATCTCGCGCGAAAACAATATCAGTCCGGCTATGCCAACTACCTATCACTCTTAAATGTGGAGCAAGCCTATCAGCAAGCCGTAATTAATCTTGTACAGGCCCAAGCGAACCGTTATGCCGATACCGCAGCATTATTTCAGGCTCTGGGCGGCGGATGGTGGAATCGCGCCGATCTTCCCAAGCGCTAGTCATAAAGCGGATGAACTCAGCTTCTTGCAGTTGTCGAAGTCAGGCGCTACGCAACGGTTGAGGAGTCAGTATTCTAAGCGTCGACCTGAAATGGTACTCAGCGACCTGTCGTTTCAGGGGTGGACTGAATAGGGCCTTAGGAAAACTGACCGTTCTCGTCTGCGACCAAATGCGCGCTGGAGAAAGGAATAAACGTTCCAAAAAGAGCGTCACAGAGGATAAGAACTTGACAAGAGAAGAAATTCGAAACCAGATTCGAGAGGTCGGTTTGATTCCATCAATCCGTGTGGAATCAGCGGACTCGGCGATTTTTGCTGCTGAAAATATCCTGGCAGGCGGCATACCAATCGTGGAAATCGCCGCCACTATTCCCGGCTCGTACGACGTGATTCATGACCTGACTCGTCGGTTCCCGATGCTTATAGTCGGAGCGGAGGTTGTCGCAGGATTAGATGACGCGCGCCTCCAACTGGCCGCCGGGGCCATGTTTCTGACCGGGCCTAATTTCGACCCGGAGATCACCGGATATTGCGTCGAACATAAGATCGTCGTAATACCCGGGGCTCTGACGCCCACCGAGATCTTGGTTGCCTACAAGGCGGGCGCGGATTTTGTGAAGGTCTTTCCCTGTTCGCATGTTGGCGGCGAAAAGTATATTCGTGCTCTCAAAGCCCCGCTGCCCGATGTGCCTCTCGTCGCTGCTGGCGGCGTTACGCAAAGCACTGCCGCACAGTTCATTTCCGCGGGAGCTGTCGCCATTGGGGTTGGTGAGGACCTAATTCCACGCCAGGCGATCCGCTTCAAGGAGGGCGCGTGGATTCGAGAACTCGCCGCCCGCTTTCTCGACTTCGTGCGGCAGGCCCGCGCGGCGATGGAATGACTGCTTGGCAATCTTGCAGCGGAGCCAATCGCCGGCGCTGATTGGGTCACGGCGAAACGCATTGCTAGACCCCATCTGTCCGTTCAAATCAATCGGATTCTGGGTTGCGTCTGGGTTGCGGATTCTACCGCGTTTTGCCGGGTTCTGCTGAGCTATCTTCTTGATTCCCTGGCGTCTTATAATCCGCAGGTCACTGATCCAACCCTCCGGAGCGCGAACGCGAACTATCATGTATAAATTCGGAAGCCGTGGTACACATCGTGGTATACAGTATCTTTGACTCTCATGTCCTTACAATGCTTTAGGGTGCCGTCCGTATCCCGCTAAGCTGTTGTAAGGTATTGATTTTACTGAGTTGACACGGTAGAGGTCAGGAGTTCGAGTCTCCTCGTGCCTACCATATTATTTTCAATAAGTTCCGCACGATTTTAGCCGCAAAAATTCACTAATTTTTACCTGCCGTCCACCCGTGATTCGCCGGACCCATGATATCAACGTCCTCTTTGTGGGTACGATAACGGGTGCGGGTACCCCCACCCCCACGCGGTGACAGCGTTGGATGGGCCGTCAGGAAGGCCCGAGTCTCCGGGATGTGAGTCCCTCCACGCCTTCCTGCTTGGCTACCAAAATCGCACTCGACGACCTAGATGCCGTCAGTTGCATCAAAGAATACCAGGGAGATTCCTGCAGTAATCTCTCCGCGTTTTCCTTTACTTTCGCCCCGCAGCATTGCTAATCTCCCCGTAGTGCAGCAGGGGCTCCGTTTATGTTTCAACGAATGGTTTGAAAGTCAACCTGCATGCTTTGCTCGAGGTAGATAAGAAGGATTACTCCAGCCTTTACTGTAGAGCACGAAATTACCTGCGGCGAAGTCCCGGCGGCATCCGTCCGTCTACACTTCATCCGGCATGATGCGGGGGGCCTAGTGCCGCTGGGCAAGGTCGTCGATACGCTGATTTCCTACATAACCCACTTTTGCTTCACCTCCGAAAGAAGGGCTGATCTATGAGTTCACGACAGTCCCGGCATCGACTGGCAAGTTCTTTTTTGCTTTGCCTGCGATTGATTTTTCCCATCTTATAGGAGCGGAACTTTTGCAGAGGACTGTTGTGTTGCATGCCCCGTCGACGCATTTCCTCTGCCAGAGCTTGGTGCCGACTGCGAATGGAATGCACCTCTAACAGCCCTTTTTGGAGGAAACCAGTGAGCGTTTTCTTCCTTACTAAACAGCCGACGAACATGTGCAACTCGACGTGCTCACCAAGAAGATGCTTCCTGCACATCAGCCTTGGGTCAACCATCCACATTCTCATTTGACAGAAACCCCGCGTCACTCTTCGCCAGTAACACAAAAACCTTGCCTCCCGAATTCGATTCCGGTTATTCGCGCAGAGAGCCAATTATAGGTGATGGCGACGGGCTGCCCACCCGGTGAATCGTCACCACTGCTGTGCTCCGAACTCTAAACTGTGGGGCCGATTCAGCCCATCGCAAGGTTCGGTTGATTGTGCGTCCCACCCGGTGACATCGCCCCTCCAACCATTTACCGGGCTACGCGCCTCACGCCACAGGACTGGGCAGAACGCCGCCACAGCCGCCCGGTTGAATGACGATGGGCAAGTCCCCCGGCAGGTGGTCAATAAACTTAAAAACAGTCTTGTGACTGACTCTGAACCCCTTTTCGAGGGTTCGGTCGTACCCGTCCAGCCTCCTCAAAATGCCTTTTTAAAGCCCAAAACGACGGTCGCTTGGCCCCGGCGGGACAATGCGGTGGCGTCAGGCCAGATGTCGGGCAGGTCTTCAGATATTTGACCGGAGGTGGACTCGCGCGGATTAATGGCGCGTTTCCAGTGGCCGCGCTTCTCCACGCAGATGTCTTTTCTCATCCAGCACGCGAGTAATAAGTTGACGAGTTCCGAGTTTGCGAAACAAAGCGGATAATCTCTTGCCGCTGCGTAAGGCCGAGCGACAAGAACTCAAAGCCGTGCCGAAACCCTGACTTGGCGCGAACTATCGCACGAATTCTGAATGGGGTAGCTGTCCCCGGCAATGTGAACTCCAATTGTGTGATTTGACCAAGTGCAAGCTCGCACAGCACTACAAGGCCGATGCCGCCTTCACAGATATCAACCATGCGACCATGGCAATACTCCTGCTTCTGGTTTTGCTCAAAGATCATCCGCACTCGGAGATCAATCTCATGGCGCGACCATCTTCGTCTTCGCGAACCAGTGAAGCCATCCTCAGAATTAGTCATGACGCGAAATCTCCCCCCGGACACTATCGCAGTGCGCCATTGATAGCGCACTCTGAATAGATGCCTCTGATAACAGCAATGATTCGTTACGGTCGTAATGCCTGCGAGTGTTACCGATGACTATGGTGTCTTGGCTCTGGGCGGCACCGCCGAGTCGCACCGCGTTGCATGGCCGGGTAGGGTCGGCATGGATGGGTGATGGTATCCCCGGTCGAGATGCTGCGACCACAATTGGGAATTGCAATCGACGCCCTTTCAGATACCTTACTGCGGCGACGTGTTGATGTCCTCACTGACCAGAACCGAAGTGTCCGTTCTCTCCTACTTCCGTTCGCCCTTTCCTTCCACAAAAGGCTTCTCCGCCTATCGAATGCCCGGTGCGGCGGTACACGGGCCGCTGATTCTCACTTTTGTGTTTGTCGTCTTCTTCCTGTGTTGGCCGCATCCGATGTTGCGCCCCCTATTGATTATCCGGATCTCGGTGGCTTGTATCTTGGACGCGACTTCACAATCCTTTGCCACTACAGCCCGTTGCTGACGCTCATAGCTTGGGGCGCATCTGCCGTTGTGTCGTTCAGACCTGCACCGATTCTGCGGTTCGGAGCCTCGCACGTCCTCGAGATTTACAACGTCCAGCTCATGCGGACGAATAAGCTGGACGACGTCAGCGGCGTTTGCATCACGACCATTCAGCGGCTCTTCTCCATGACCAGAAGCCAGCCAAAAAGAATGCCGATCAGCTCGCCAATTACGCCGATGTTGGCTTAACGGTGCCCCACCCTCATCGCAGCTTGTCGACTGGGGTGGGGCTTCGAGTTCCCGAGAAACGAGCGGCGCAAACGGCCCTTCGTACTGTAATGAGCCGCACCGTGTTCGCATTGGCGGCTGAATGACTTCTTCCCCGCTACTTCTTAGCCGACGCAGCTTCCGCTTGCGCTTCCTTCGCCAGCGCATCGATGACCGCGAGGCAGAACTGCGGCAGATCATCGGGACAGCGGCTTGTGATCAGGTTACGGTCGACCACTACGACGTTGTCTTCCCACAACGCGCCTGCGTTGACCAAGTCGTCTTTGATGGCGAAAAAGCTCGTTAGCCGCCGTCCTTTGACCACCCCTGCGGAGATGGTGAGCCACGGCCCATGGCAGATCGCCGCGATCGGCTTGCCGGCGGCGTCCATCTGGCGGACGAAGTTGAGGATGTAAGGTTCGCGGCGCAGTATGTCGGGGCAGAACCCGCCGGGAATCACAATCGCATCGAAATCTTCGGCCTTGATGGTCAGGGCGTCCTTTACTTCGTAACGGCAACCTTCCACCATAGGCACGGGCGGAATGGGCGTGCCAAAGCGGCCCGTGATTGGTTTGCTCTTTCCCATGTAGGGCCGGGGGCTGGAGCCACCTTGGTAGGCGGCGATCACGATATGCGCGCCTTCCTCGGAGAGGCGGAGCAGAGGATAAAGCAGTTCGATGTCCTCGAACTCATGCGCAACCGGGATGCAGATCTTCTTGCCTTTGAGCTTCATAGGAATTTCCTTTCTCGTCTTCGAATCGGGACTGTAAAGCTTGGCCATAATTCACATTCAATTCCTGTTCTCCAAAATAACCGCTGACACCTCCCAGCGCTTCGTTCCGCGGGAGAGCAAGTACAGCAGATTCATCCTACCGCTTGGGCTGATCAAGCCGGAAGACCATTTGAGTAAAACGGACGAACCGCAACGCCCTATCAGGAGGAGCATTACCATCGTCATGTATATCATCGCTATGGCGTCCACGGAATAGACGGGACGGACTCGGCCTGCGAAGACATTGTAGAAGAGGGCCACCACCAGCGTGTGGCCGGAGTTGGCGACGGACTTTCAGGACCGTCATCTCTTTCGGGGAAGGCGGCTCGGCCGTTTTGCAATTCGACAATTGGCTCTCGCCGGGTTCAACGTCTCCTGCCTCCATATACTGCAAAGTTGTACTGCTTCCAGATCACGTCAACATTGGCGAAACCAATTTCCGCCAGCCACGCCAACTGATCCGTTAATTTTGCGGGACGATCTTCGGCCTCATACTTCGGAATCCACTTGACCTCGATTTCTTCCGAAGACAGATTGCGGAGCATGAATGTGCGCCACTGCTGCATATAAACGGCCTGCAGAAAATCACTTGAGCCCAAAACCACGTCGGCGTTATAAAAAACCCCACCAGAATGCGGGCTCGCGAATATCCGGCGATAAAACTGCCACTTGTCGTCATTTGTGGCCAGATGATGCAGGGCTAGCGATGACACGACGACGTCGTATTTGCCGTCGAGATCGAACTTCTCGAAATCGCCGGCAACATAATTCACCTGCGGACGATCTCCTAGCTTTACCCGAGCCATTGTGATCATGTTCTCGGCCAAATCAAGGCAGGTGACTTGTGCGTTCGGAAAGCTGACCAGAACACGCTTCGCCACTGTTCCCGTACCGCACCCCAAGTCAATGACCCGCACCGGCGCGGAACTCCCGAACGGAATAGCCACTACAAGCGCTTCTACCATTCTCGGGTAGTCAGGTATCAGCGTCAGGATAATGCGGTCGAATTCTCGTGCCTCTTCCTCAAAGTGTTTTCTAATCGCGTCCATAGTCGTGAATCAATCTAAGGACCGCAACCACCCTGCCACGCGTCATAAACTTCTAGTCAAAGGTGGTTCCGAAGTTGATGCTATCGCAAACGCTTATCGAAAGCGGTTTCGCGCAGCAGGGCAACCGCCGGAGTCGTGATGGCCGCGACCGCTATCATCAGGAATGCCAGCGAGATTGGCGCTCCGGTCCGTGCGATTAACCAAGTAGCGATGAAGGGACCGAATCCACCAAACACCATGGACGACACATTGTAAGCCGTGCTCAGGCCCATGTACCGTCTGCCCGTAGGGAATGCTTCCACAAGCGTCGCCGGCATGGTGCCGTTAAATACGCCGATGAAGACGCAGAGTGTGGTCTGCACGAGCAGGACAACCCCGAATGATCTCGCGTGCAATGCTGCTGACAAAAGCGGGTAGGTCAAGAACAGAAACCCGGCACAACTTGTCAACATAACTTTCTTCCGGCCGAAGATGTCCGACAGCCACCCTGAAACCAGGCACATCATGGAGAATCCAAGAACCGCAATCGTAGTCGACCAGAGCGCCTGACTCGGCGAGAGTCCTATAAACTTCTGGCTGTATGTCGGGAAGTAGCTCGCGAAGAGATAGGTGGCGATCGATTGCATTCCGGCAAAAAAGAAGATGTGCAGCATAATCAGCCCAAGTGGGGTGGTTATTTTCGGCACGTCGATCTCTTTGTGCTGGACAACTACTTCCTCAAAGACCGGTGTCTCATCGATCTTGCGGCGCGCGTAAACACCCAGCGGGCCAATCAACGAACCCAGCAGAAAGGGCACACGCCATCCCCAACTGTTCATTCCCGCAGGGCCGAGCACGGTGCTGAGCAGCGCGGTAACACAGGACCCCACCACCGAGCCAAACAAGATGCTCGACGTCTGAAACCCGCCGAAGAAACCGCGCCGTCCCGCGGGCGCCCACTCGACGATAAATGAGGCGGCGCCGCCCCATTCGCCACCCGCCGAGAATCCTTGCATTAAACGCGCAAGCACGAGCAAGACGGGGGCTGCCATGCCGATAGTCGCATATGTGGGGAGGACACCAATCAGTGCGGTGCCCACCGCCATCATCATGATCGTCAGCAGTAGTGCCGGTTTGCGCCCGTGCTTATCGCCATAGAGCCCAATCAGGAACCCCCCTATTGGTCTGGCAACAAAGCCTACGCCAAACACCGCGAAGGTAGAGAGCAGACGAATGGTTTCATCCTGAGTGGGGAAGAAATGCCGGCCGAGGATCACCGCAAGGTACGCATACACCGCGAAGTCGTACCACTCCATAACGTTGCCTATCGAGCCCGCTATGACGGCCCGCCATACCGCCTGCTGCCTGCTTGGACTCACGTCCTTGCTGAGAGATGTACCCATGGATTCCCCCTCGCTTCTTTTTTGTGCCAGATACCACTAATGCCCTAGCTGCCAGTCATACCGTGGCGAGACGACGTTCTGTGGATCGGCGTAGTTTACCAGCGATGCTCCAACGGGCAAAGCAAAATATGGGGCTCCTCTTATGTTGACTTGCTCAGGCAGTAGGTAACCCGACTACTTCCAGGCTGTCGCTCAGCAGTCGTGGACGCGTGACGAGCTATACTCATTATCCGGCAGCGTTCCAGCTTGCAAAGCAGCTCACGGTGAGTACAATTTGGCGCATTCGGAGCTGAAAAGGAAGTGCCCACTAAAGCCTTACCTAGAGGATAATCAGTGCGACTGGATTCTTAAACCCAAAGCCAATTGACGAGGTTCATGTGAAGAACTCTATGTTGGGGCTCGCCCTTGCCGCATATCTTGTAATCACGCCTTCGCTGATGGCACAGGCGAAAATCAATCCGACTGATCCGCAACCGACCTGTAACATGTGTCCGGGGACGTACATCCCGGTTTCTGAGCTCGAGGCATACACCAAGAAAGCCATTGCCGAGGATCTCCTCGATCAGCAGGTGAGAGATATTGAAATCGGAAAGGCTCACATCGGCATCGGCATGGTCCATCGCGGGAAGCTGGACAAGCCCGCACCGGATTCGGTTGCCGAGCACGATCAGGTCAGCGAGGTCTACCACATCATTTCCGGCACCGCCACGTTCGTGCTGGGGCCCGATATCGTGAATCGTCTGCGGCGCCCGGCAACACAGCGGACCGTTGTGGAGTTCAATGGACCGGGAAACAACGGATCAGAGATCCGCAACGGAGTGGCGTATCAGCTTAAGCCTGGAGACATGGTGGTCGTCCCTGCCGGTACAGGACACTGGTTCACCAAGATCGACGATCATATCGACTACCTGATGGTTCGCATCGATCCAGATAAGGTCACGCCGCTTAAGAGTGAGGCGCAGTCGAAGCAGTACTTGTCGAAGCCGGCACCGCGATAGGTTTGCTGCTGTGGCGCGGTCTAATGACCGGGTTGGTTCTCCTCCGTGTTCCTCTGTGCCCTCTGTGGTTGAAGGCCTTCGCATCCCTACGCCACCTTTGCCTTCTTACACTTCAACAGGAGCTTAGCGAGCACCGGAGTTGGCGGTGCTCTGAAGCGGGACCTCCAGACCGCCTGCGTGAATCCACTCTTAAACGCTATTTTGCTGTTAAAGGCTCATATCAAGAGGTTGAAGATGATATCCGGCATCAACACCACGCCAGAAAGAGAAATACGTGTTTACA
>JBEKQP010000139.1:0-11712 GCA_049519595.1 Candidatus Korobacteraceae bacterium
CGAGCTGTCGTTTCACATCAGCTCTCAGAAGTACGCTACCCGCATCGAGGAATTGCTGACTCGAATTGAAAAGAAAAAACGCTAGGCAATTCTCGCGAAAGCTTTCGAAGCCGGCGTAACCCGCACTTCTTTTTCTTTATTCCAACCTGGATGGAGTAGGCCATGGCGAGCGGCTTTGGTACACTGCCCGCAATGGTCTATCGAAGCCGCGCGCTCGAGATAATCGTAGTTTTGGCATTCTGCCTCTTTTTGTTCGCATACGGGTTGGGAGCTTTCGGGCTGACCGGCGCGGACGAGCCCCGCTATGCACAGATCGCGCGCGAAATGCTTGCCCGTCACGACTGGGTGACTCCGGTTCTTTACGGTGAGGTGTGGCTGGAGAAGCCGATCCTCTACTACTGGCTGGCCATGGCCGCCTACAAGATTTTTGGAGTGAGCGATTGGGCTGCTCGCCTGCCTTCGGCCATGTTCGCCACGCTCATGGTGATGGGCGTTTACCTGTTCAGCTTGCGTATGCGCCGAGGCATGCAGCTCGACGCCGCTCTCATGACGGCCTCCTGCGCGCTCGTGCTTGCCATGGCGCGCGGCGCTTCGACCGATATGCCGCTCGCCGCTCCTTTCGTGGTTGCAATGCTCTGCTGGTACGTGTGGTACGAATCTGGCCGTCGTCGGTTTCTACTTGCCTTTCAATTCCTGATCGCCCTGGGGATGCTGGCCAAAGGGCCAGTAGCGCCATTTCTGGCCGCGCTTATCATCACCGCTTTCTGCCTGTTGGTGCGCGAACCTCGCCAGATCGTCAGGACGTTGTGGATTCCCGGAGTGCTGTTGTTCCTCGTGGTGGCCTTGCCGTGGTACGTTGAGGTACAACTCCGCAACCCACAATTCTTTCGCTTCTTCATCCTCGAGCAAAATCTGGACCGCTTCGCCACCAATATGTATCGGCACCCGCAGCCTTTCTGGTACTACCTTCCGCTGACGTTGGCGGCAACGGTTCCATGGAGCGTGTTTTCCGTCGCGGGGTTTGTCAGCACCATCCGGCGGTGGCGTGAGCGGGTGGGCAATAATTCTGCTTACCACGCGCTTGGGGTGTTTCTGCTGCTCTGGGCCGCTGTCCCAATTCTCTTCTTTTCGCTTTCGCGATCGAAGCTTCCAGCCTACATTCTGCCCTCCATACCGGCGTTCGCGCTGCTCGCAGCGGTTTACATCCATGAGAGAGTGGACAAAGCTGAAGCGGCCAGATTCTGGGTCATAGGTCTGCATGCCATACTCTGCGCTGCGGTTGTTACCGGGGCCCTGCTGGTTCCCAATCTCATGCAGAAGACCATGCCTGGAGCGCGGGTGCTCATGATAGCTTCGGTCGCGGGTGCAGTCGTGTTCCTGGCGATCGTATGCGCTTTGTTCATCAGAGGGCTTGCCGTGCTGCGCCCGATCACGCTGTTGCCGGTTGTGATTGCCCTGTTTTTTCTCATCAGGGTAGCCGCGCCGTCGATCAATGCCGCGCAATCCGAACGTCCGGTGGCAAACTTCCTGCACGCGCTGGGCGTGGAACCCGATGAATCGGTCGCGCTGTTTCATGCCAAACGCGAGGTCGAGTACGGACTTGCCTTCTACCGCAACCAGCCCATCGCTGTCTATGAGCGACGGCAGCTTCCGCCGACCGAGCACATCGTGCTGGCCGGGGAGGGCTGGGAGCGCCAGTTGCAGGAAATGGTGCCGGGCCGCGAGGTACAGTCGATTGGCTTTTACCGTCCGCAGCACCTGCAAATTTTCGTCGTAGGCCCGGCAAAATAAGGCGTGTCTTTCGGATAATTATTGGATGGCTTTAGATCAATTCCAACGTTGGGCTGTCCAAATTCTCAAGAGGGTATCATGGTGATGACCGCAGCGCCGAGCGCCTGTGGCCGGAGCAGCCACGCTGCATACCCGACATTACATTTGATCAGCAAGAAGCTGTTCAGGCGCGGAGTGGAGCCACCTTTTATTTTCGGCGGTAGAAACAAAGGGTGGCTCGACTTCGCTCGCCATGACACCTGATATTTCCGGGTACACCTATTGGGGAATCGCCCTAGCCATCTCATTCAACATCAAGGAGAATGCGGGCTTCAGACTCCGAGGGTAAACAATTGTTTCTCGGGAGTTTGTGTCTCGATTTGCCAAAGGAGCGACCCGCTGGCCCAAATCGCTTGAGCCCGGAGCCGCAGCCATTCGGCGTAATCGTTTGCCGCGAAGCAGCTCACGGCTTACACTACCGTCGGACGGATTTTGTACTGGGGTGTGTGTCCGGTGGAGATACTGGATCTACGGCATTTTGCTTCCGCCGACCTTCGGCCGCTGCTGGAGGAGGAATCCGCGCTTTGGATGGAATCCCTGGCGTGGGATTACAGCAGTTCGGCGGAGATGATCCTGCGCTATCTGGACGCCAAGATTCTCCCTGGCTATGCCGCCATCGAACGCGGACGGCTGCTCGGCTACTGCTTTTTTGTCTACGAGGGCAATAAAGGTGTCGTCGGCGATCTCTTTGCTTCTTCGTCCGGCAACCACACCGCCAATCCCCCCGCCGAAGTTGAGAGCCAATTGATTCAGCACGTCATCGCCACCCTCCAGCAGTCCCCGGGCATCCGTCGCATCGAGGCGCAGTTGCTGATTCACGGTTCCGGACAAGCCGCTGCTCCTTTTCTGCGGGAAGGCTTCCGGCGCTATCCGCGCCTGTTTATGAAAATGCCTCTCGAGCAGCCGATGCCAACCCCAAGGGGGTCGCTGCCGGCCGGAATCGAAATCCGCCGTTGGAGCGACCAGGACTACCAGCCCGCCGCCGGACTCATCACCTCCGCCTATCGCGGCCACATCGATTCCGACATCAACGATCAGTACCGCACCATGACCGGGTCTCTCCGCTTCCTGAACAACATCATCCGCTTCCCCGGATGCGGGGTATTCGACGAGGCTTCTTCGTTCGTAGCGGTCCACCGCCTCACGCGCACCAATATAGGGCTCATCCTCTGCTCGCGGGTCAAGGACGATACCGGCCACGTCACGCAGGTCTGCCTCTTGCCCGAATACCGCAGCCAGGGAATCGGCGAGCATCTGATCGCCGCCGCTCGCGACGCCCTGCGGCAGCGCCACTTTGCCCTGCTCACTTTGACCGTCACCCAAGCCAACGATCGCGCCGTCGAACTCTACCTCCGCCTGGGCTTCTCCACCAATCGCGTATTCGATGCCTTCGTCTGGGAAGGGTAAAAAAAGCAGAAAGGAAGTTTCGTTCCAAGCATGGTGCCCCGTGCGCCGGCTTTTGGCTAACGTGGAGTTGGACCCGCGGAGGATGACTCTTCAGCAGGCCGCTGAACAACTGTTTTCTGAGGGTGTCATCCTGAGCGAAGCGAAGGATCTGCTGTTCGCGCGTGCTCGAAATAAAGCAGATCCTTCGCTCGCGCGAAACCGGCGCGACCTCAGGATGACACTGATGTGAGTTTTTCAGCAGCCTGTCAGGTCAACTTGATCACGCCAAGGCTGTTCAGGAGGATCAACAAGATCAGAACGGGGGAAAGGTACTTGATGAATGCCAAGATGATGCGTCCATGCCAGGGCTCTGCCGCATAGCCCTTGTTCATCTCATCCGTGAAAGCCTTCTTGGATAGGAGCCAGCCGCCCACAACAGCGATGGCCAAGCCCCCGATCGGCAGCAGGACATTCGATGAAACAAAATCAAAGAGGTCGAAGAAGTTCTTCCCGAATACCTTCACATCGGCCAGCACGGGGCTTTGTGAAAGCGTCGCCAAGATTCCCAGCAGGAACATGAGGCTGCCGGTGATGACTGCGGCGACAGGGCGTTTCATATGGCCCTTCTCGACGATCCATGCAACAGGGACCTCGATGAGGCTAACCATCGCGCCAATTGTCGCTATCGCCGTCAGGATGAAAAAGAGCACGGTGAACAAACCGCCCAGGGGCATTTTGCTAAAGATAAGCGGTATCGTGTTGAAGAGAAGCCCGGGACCTCCGGCGGGCGTGCCTCCAAAAGCGAACACGGCCGGAAAGATGGCCAGGCCTGCAAGGAGGGAGACTGCGGTGTCCGCCAGCGCCACCCGTGTCGCGTTGGGAACAATGCGCGTCTGATCGGGAAGATAAGACCCATAGGTCGTCATCGTCCCCATGCCGAGGGAAAGCTTGAAGAAGGCCAGCCCGAGAGCCGAGAGGAGGACGGCTCCCGTGAGCTTTGAGAGATCGGGCTTGAAGAGGTAGACCACGCCGGCTGAGGCTCCATGAAGGGTGAGCGCCCGGATATCGCAGATTACGAGAAGGATGAAGAGCAGGGGCATCAGTGTCTTCGTGACCCTCTCGATGCCCTGCGAAACGCCTGCGGCGATGATGGCAGTCGTGACCACTAGGACAAAAATCTGCCAGAAGAGAGGCTCCCAAGTTCCGCTTGCCAGGGCACCGAAGGTAGCGGGAGTGAGGGCCGAACCCGACACGAACGCAGCCAAGGATTTGAAGACATAGGCAAAGACCCATCCGGCGACATCCGTATAAAAAGCCATGATCAGAAACGCTGCGACGATCCCAGCCCAGCCGATGCCGGACCAGAACTTCTGGCGCGGGATTATCGACCCGTAAGCCTGAACGGCATTGAGGCGCGTCCTCCTTCCGATGACGTGCTCCACGACCATGATGGGTATTCCGACGAAGGCCACCGAAAGGAGATAGGTCAGGACAAAAGCGGCTCCGCCGTTCGATCCGGCTAGGTAAGGAAATTTCCAGATGTTACCCAGACCGATCGCCGAGCCCACCGTGGCGGCGAATGCGCCAAGGGTCGAGGCAAAGGCATCGCGGTCTTTCGGACGAGAAACAGGCGTGGCTGAAACGGACATGGCGGCTCCTTGAGAAGGGCGGAGAGCGCAAGTCACGTTCGCCCAACTGATCAATGCAGATTTTTTTCAACGAGCTTACATGGATATTATAAACAAGCTATTCATGCGGGTGGCCGATTCTCTCCCGGTTTCCGGGTAGGATAAGGCAGTTCTTTGAGCTGGACTGCTTGCGCGCAACTGCCTGACTTATCTCTTAATGATCCACATTGCCCAGCCGGCCACGATGACTCCGCCGACGAAAAGCACGAAGCAGTAAGCTCCATAGCGGAGCATTTCCCTGGTGGTATTGCGCTGCGTAATTCCGAAGACTATCGACGCGCAGAGTGCGAACACCAGGACGGCGCTAAAGTGAGAAAGTTCGAGGGTCATTGTTTCTTCCCGCTCGCGATGTGATAGGCGTCGACGGCGCTCACGATGTTCAGCAGCCCGGCGACGATCATATACTTCGTTCCGTAATCGGCGGTTGCGTGAGGGACAATGGCCTGGCCCCAATCCATGGTCCGTGCCGCCAGGTAGAGCGCGCCCGCGCCGAAGTCGCCGAGGAATCCCAGGATGTCGAGCAGGTCTCCGGTGTTGAACGCGTATACCTTGCCTTGCATGCCAAGCCCGGCAAAGAAGAGAACGCCGACGGCGAGCATCAGGAGCAGCCCGCGAATCCATCGCTTCTGAATGATGTGACCTGCCCCCGGGATCAGCCAACCCGCAATCGGCGCGGCGAAGGCGATCGCCGTCAACGGTTGGGCTGGGGTGGAGGAACTTTTAGCTTTGGTCTCTTTAGCGTTTGCCATTTAGATCAGTACAAGCTCTTTCTGTATCCGTCCGGTCACTTCGGCGGCTCCGTTCCGAACCAGCATATCAATTTCGCTGCGTACGCCAAACTCGGGCAAATAAATCCCCGGCTCAATCGAGAACAGGCTATTGGCGATCACCTCGCGCTCGTCGTGCGTTTCCAGATTATCCATGTTGGCGCCATTGGCGTGCACTTCCGTGCCGATCGAGTGCCCGGTGCGGTGGACAAAGCACGCGCCGAATCCGGCTTTGGCGATGAACCCGCGGACCGCCGCATCCACTTCCCACCCGCAAATTTTTTTCTTGGCGGCGAGAGCTTCCTGAACCGTGCGGATGCCCACATCGCGAGCGTCGCGCACCAGCCCAAAGATTTCGTAGTGCCGCTCAGAAGGCGCCGCGGCGGCAAAGCCTGTCCACGTAATGTCATAGTAAACTGCGCGGGCCTTATCTTTCTTCGCCCACATGTCAATCAGCAGGAAATCTCCCTTTCGGATCGGTTTCGAGCTGTCAGCGGTAGGCGAGTAATGCGGATTTCCGCTGTTTTCGTTGACCCCAACGACAGGCAAGTCGTCGGTGACGAGGCACTCGCGGCGGAAGGCCTCGGCGAGCCACTGCTGCACTGCGAACTCGTCGGTGCCTCCGTTGCGGATTTGGTGCCCAACCCATTGGAAGCAAGCTTCCATGATCTGATCCATCGCGTCGCGCGCTTCAAAATGAGTTGCAATTTGCTCAGGAGACACCGTGGCTTCGAATCGCGCAACAAGGTCGGCCGATGAGACCACCTCGATGCCAAAGCCGCGAACCAGTTCCAGCGTTCCACCGTCCACCAGCGAAACAGACATGATCTGGTTCTTCGGCGAGTACTGCATGGCCACCCTCTTGTGAGGGCGCAGCAGCTCGCGCAATTGCTCCCACATCTCCTGCCAGGCGCCGTAATGCCGTTGCCGTCCGGGAAGCGAACTCAAATGATGTGGTTCCACGCGATGATTCAGCTTGAGCGGTTCGCCCTGCGCGGGAATCAGGTAATACCAGCGGCGAGTGACGTGCATATCCTGCGGAAGACCGAGTACGCTGTAAGCAATGGGATCGCGGTGATGGTGGTCGTAGAAGAGCCACGCATCGATTCCACGCTCACACAACGCGGCCTGAATCGCAGGCAAATTCATTTGACTATTGTACTGGACTGCCTGCACCCTCTGCCGCCCCGGCGAGCGGCACCCGCCCGGCATCCAAAGGCCCCCGCGCCGGCATTATCACCCATCGGCATTGGCGCGGCCTCGATCTCGTCACCGCAATGACGGATCGAAAGCCAACAGCCGCTCGCCTATCGCCTCCGCGCTCAGCCCCGAAACGCGAATCACCTTGTTACGGCTGGTTTCACCGGCGGCAATGGCAATCGACGAACGTGATACGCCCAAAAACCTAGCCAAGAATTCGATGCAGGCCTCGTTAGCGCGTCCTTCGACCGGCGGCGAAGTCAGCGCCAGCTTCAGTGCGTCGCCCAGGATGCCCGTAATCGCGTTTCGCTTGGCGCGCGGCTGCACGCGCACAGCGAAACTGGCTCCTCCGGCAATGTTGCGGATGGGAATCATTCGGCCAAGCCCTTCATAGAATAATTCAGTTTGGTTTCTTGTTATCATCGGCTTTACAGGCTACTGAAAACTGTCCTTCGCGGTGTCATCCTGAGCGCAGCGAAGGATCTGCTGTTTGGCGTGCTGAAAATGAAGCAGATCGTGAGATCGCGCAAAACCGGCGCGACCTCACGATGACACTGCTACGAGTTCTTCAGCGGCCCGTCTAGCGGCTGCTCATTTCGCGGACGCACGCCGGCGATTACAATCAATTTGCATGTCGATAGCCGTTAACATTGCTCAGATTCGACAGCGCATGGCCGCCGCCGCGCTTCGCGCCGGGCGTCAACCCGCCGAAGTTGCGCTGATGGCGGTTTGCAAGACCATGCCTGCCGATCGCATCCGTGAGGCTTTCGAGGCTGGTCAGCGGTTGTTTGGCGAGAACCGCGTACAGGAGTTCCAGTCGAAGCATGCGGAACTGAGTGCGGAGGCCATCGAGCGCGCCGAGTTTCACCTCATAGGGCATTTGCAATCGAATAAGGCAGTCAAGGCCGCTGAATTGTTTCAAGCGGTGGATTCGGTTGATTCGCTGCGCTTGGTGGAGCGGCTCGACGCTGCCGCCGCCAAGTTGGACAAGACGCTGCGCGTGCTGATTGAGGTCAACATCGGCAGCGAACCGGCAAAATCAGGAGTCGAGCCCAGCTCTGCCGAACTGGTTCGCCTGCTCGAAGCCGCTCCGCTCCTGCGAAATATCGAGATCCGTGGACTGATGACGGTTCCACCGTATTCGGAGGAGCCGGAAGGATCGCGGCCATACTTTCGGCAGTTGCGCGAGCTGCGCGACCGGTTAACCAGACAAACCAAACTGGCCCTGCCTGAGCTTTCCATGGGAATGTCCCACGATTTCGAAGTTGCCATCGAAGAGGGCTCCACCTGCGTGCGCGTGGGCACGGCAATCTTCGGAGTCCGCGACGGGCTATGAACCCGGATATTTCCGCCATGTGCTTTGCTGACTAGCCGATCTACGACACTGGACTGGCCCAAGGTTCGGGCGCGTTCACAATCCTGTAACAACTTGCATTGATACTTTCGAGATGCGGTGTTGCATTGCAGTTTACGTCTCAGTGAACGTATACTGGTGTTCATTCCAGCAGGCTAACGAACTCCTCTGGAATCCCTGGTCTTTCTGGGGGAAGGAGGCGTGTCTTCAGCAGTAGTGGAGACAGATCCCGGGCCAGCCAAGCTAAGCAGCTAAGCCGGCGGTCTTCTGTGGCCAAATTTGCCGGTGCTTTGCTCGGAAGTATGTTCGCGGCCGTTTTCCCCTCCGATTGTCGTTTCTGCCGTGCTCCGCTTGCCAATCTTTCGCGTCTTCCCGTATGCGACCAGTGCCTGGCGAAGATCCTCCCCTTCGATGTTCCGCGCTGCCATCACTGCGGCGATCCGCTGGCTCCCGATTCCGAATTCCTGGCAGTCGAGATATGCGCCAATTGTTACATCGAGCGCCCGTTGTTCTCGTGTGCAATCAGCTATGGCGCCTACACGGATGAGTTGCGCGATCTGATTCACCTTCTCAAGTATCACCAGGTGCGCCCCGCTTCGGACGTGCTGGGCCGCATGCTGGCGCAAGCCGCCGAACCCCTGATTGCTGGTTTCGAATCGCAGTCGATTCTCGTCATTCCCGTGCCGCTACATGCCAGCAAGTTCCGCGAGCGGGGATTCAACCAGTCAGAGCTGATTGCCCGGTCGGCGATCAGAGAACTGGGCCGCCAGACGGGCGCCGGCTCTGCGGTCAAGCTCGAACTGTTGACAACAGCTCTGCTACGCCGCCGTGCTACCGAGTCACAGGTTGGCATGACGCGCGACCAGCGGCGGGAAAACATCCGCGGCGCTTTCACTGTGGCCGGCAAAGAGCAGGTAGCGGGGCGTGAGGTGCTGCTGGTCGATGACGTTATGACTACGGGTGCAACCGTCTCCGAGTGCGCCAGGATGCTCCTGGGCGCTGGCGTAAGCGCCGTTTTTGTCGCCACCGTTGCGCGTGCTTTGAATGAGAGTTCGTTGTTCGCATCTTCTCGGGAGGGTGAAGGAACTGTGCGTATGAATGCGCGTTCCTGCTAATGATATGCCGGGCAAAGCGGAACATCACAGATCGGGACGTGAACTCGCCGAAGCTGTTCTTACCCAAGCTCCGTATTCGCCAATGCACGCGCCGGTGCTGGTACTGAACGCCTCCTACGAACCCATCAACATCTGTGCGGCGCGGCGTGCGATCGTGCTCGTGCTCAAGGGGGTGGCCATCACCGAGGAGATCAATGGCCATCTGTTGCACTCGGCGCGGATTGCCGTGCGTGTTCCCTCAGTAATCCGGTTGCTGGAGTATCGGCGCATTCCCCACCAGACGCGCGCCCTTTCGCGCAAGAACATCTTGTTGCGCGATCGCAATAGCTGCCAGTATTGCGGTGTCTTGCTGCCGTCCAGCGAACTGACCCTCGACCATATTGTCCCCCGTTCACGCGGCGGCCAGTCGACCTGGGAAAACCTTGTTGCTTGCTGTCATCCGTGTAATCACAAGAAAGGAAACCATTTACTGCATGAGTGTTCGATGAAGCTGTTGCGCGAACCGCGCACCTTCAACCTGCATACCAGCCGTCATATCATGCGGATGATGGGCGGTTCCGACGCCAAATGGCGCAAGTATCTATTTTACTAATTTGCCAACTTTCAGATTGTCATCCGCATAGCCACTCTCCCTGCCTTCCAGGATTAAGTATCAAAATATACGTGCTTTAATCCTTCCAGACGCCTCGAAGTATTAACAAACTAGTCACTCATGATCAGCATCTTAAATGACAATGAGCGGATGCTGGTTAGCCAAGGTAGGCACTTCCCTGCCAACTTCGCCTTGGCATATGCCCCGTTCGACGTGAGTTGATCACCTAAGTCTCAAGTATTCAGTTGCTTACGTATTCCGAGAGGTTTCGTTGTTGGAAGTCTAACTGCACATCAGCTGGTGTGAGACGTGGTTTAACGGGTCTTATTTGGATGGTTTTTGATCGATTTGCGTGGAGTGTCAATGTCCGATAATGCGATGGATCAGATTGTCAGCATCTTGCGCCAGGATGGCGCACCCTGGTACCCCCAACGTGGTGAAATGCGCAGTGTGCGGATCGTTGGGCACACCCCCAAGAGCGACCACTACATTTATGACGCCGTCATGGAATTCGCCGAGGGCGGCGAAAGGCTGGCGATCAAGGTGTTTCGCGCCAACCGGTGCGGCGTGCAAGGGGTCAAGAATCTGGCGGCGCAGGAGTTGAGACACCTTCAGAGTGTCCATGCCCTGGTCGAAACGAAAAAACTCGCGGGCATACCGCGACCCTTGGGAGACTTTGCCGAGCTGGGCGCAATCGTCAGCGAAAAGCTCGTCGGCATACCCTTGCAATCGATCATCATGAAGGCGGCTTTGCTTCCAGGTTATGCGGACTGTGGAACACTGCAATTCGCCGCCAAGCGTACCGGCGAGTGGCTCCGCAAGTTCCACCGGGCGACGGCAGACATGCATGAGCCATTCGACGCGGCTGGGTTTCTCGCGGATCTGGAGAAACTCTGTGCCAATTGCAAAAAGGAAGGGCTGGACGATCTTTCCATCAAGAACATCATGGACGGCACCAGGACGATTCTGGCACGCGCGAGGAAAACCCTGCCGTCTTCGTCGGTATTGAATAACTTCACGCCGCTGAATGTTGTGATCACCGAAGGTGGAGTCGGGTTCTGCGATTTCGCCAAGATGTCGAAGCGAGGCAGCTCCTTTCAAGACCTGGCGCTGTTCCTTGCCTCGGTGGAAGCGCTGGAGAAATATCCCTTCTGCGACCGCTCCATCACCTCAGGGGTGCAGGAGAGCTTCCTGGAATCCTACGGTGTCTCGCCTGCCGATCAGCGGTTGCTGCGCGTGCTCAAGATGAAGACGCTGCTGAGCATGCTGGTGCAGGGACGCACAGTCAGGGAGAGTGCGATGCGCAAGAAGGTGATGTGGGCGAACGTGATGAAGCGGTTCATTCAGCAGGCCGCCGAGCGCGCACTGGCGCCAACGGGATAACGGGTTCGAGCATCCTAGGGTACGACTCAGTTCTGAAATCTAAGGAAACGACCCCACGTCAGCCCAAAGGATGGGCGGGACGTGGGGCACCCAGTCCGTCACAAAATCAAATGCACAGATTCTTCGCTCGCTGCGCTCCCTCAGAATGACACTTCGAAGGTTATTGCAGGTATGTCACGTAGTGGCGGAAACTGCCCCACTCCCATTCTTCCCCGCGCTCGCATAAAAGCCCCACCCAAGCTTCGCTTGAATGGGGCACCCGACGCCATAACCCTTCGACCCACATTAGCCAACTGCGGTCAAATGTGGCTGCTGCGAGCGGGAGTGGTTACATCTTTCACTAAGCCGCTTAGCCGTGGAGCGCGAGGTAGAGGACCCAGCTTCCGACGATAATGCG
>JBEKQP010000140.1:0-11708 GCA_049519595.1 Candidatus Korobacteraceae bacterium
GACGTCATCGGTAACCCCGTCAAACTGCAAGTAGAGGGTCGACAGCCCGGCATCTTTGGCGCGCTGGGCGAACTCGAGGTTGTTGAGCAGCAGACCGTTGGTGGCGGCCTGGATGTGGGTGAAGCCCATGTCGCGAGCCATGGCGACGATTTCTATGAAGTTGGGGTGGATGGTGGGCTCGCCGCCGGAGAACTGCACCGTGCGAGTATCGACCGGGCGCTCGTCACGCAATGCCTTCAGCATGGTGTGTACCTGGCCGAGATCGGGCTCGTAAAGATAACCCGCCGCATTGGCGTTGGCGAAGCAGACCGGACACGTCAGGTTGCAACGGTTGGTAAGATCGACGTTGGCGAGCGCAGTATGCGAGGTGTGCAGCGAGCACATGCCGCAATCGTCCGGGCAAACCGTATCGACTCCCTTGTTGCTGGCGGGATTCGACAGGCCGCGATTGTCGCCGAACTCCCACTCCTCCATCTTGAGGTAGAGCTTCACGTCAGAGTAAACGCAGTCGCGGAACTCACCGTGCTCCGGGCAGGCCTTCTGCATGATGACTCTGCCGTTCTCGGCGAAGATGCGGGCGTCGATAACAGTCCTGCACTCGGGACATAGCGATTGCGTGGTCTTGGGAAGTCCCCTTTGCGGCCTGACGATGGGCGCACCCGTAAACGTCGTCTCGGGCTGAAGGATCTTGAAATCGGGCCGCTTTGTGACTGAGGGAACAAAGGTAGTGCTCACGAGCGCTCTCCTTAAAATTCACGGTCGAGTAAAGCCGGGTGGTGGCGGCTACCGCCAAGACAGACTGCCGCCTTTGCTCAAAACCTGAGACTATTGTCAATCTTTGGCGCGACTTAGCGCTGTGCTCACACTCACTTGTGACAGTGATGCGCAGTTACAGTGAGCGGAAGCGAGCGCCTGCGAATGGCGGTATCGGACGGTCAAACGGGGGAGCGCAAAGTTGGAACCCGCCTAGGCAATAGCGGGGATCGGCGGAGACGGCGATACCGCGGCCGTTTACTTGTGCAGGAAAACTACCCCACTCAAGCCGACGACGGGCTTCCACCCCAGCGAGCCGAGCCTCGCCGGGGACCCCGGCTTGAATGGGCCACCCGTCAAACTACCCCACACAAGCAAAAGAAGCTTGTGTGGGGCACCCGGCGAGAATGTAGACAACTGAAAAAGCAGATCCTTCGCTACGCTCAGGATGACACTCACGAAGGGTTAATGATGCCAGGCGTTTTTCACCACGCTAATCGCCCAGCACTTCTTCGTGCACTTCAGGCTTGTGCTCGCTCGCGCTCTCGTTGCGCGTAGCCGGGGCAAGCGAGTCGAGCGGGACAAAGCCATTGGCAGCGGGCTTTTCGCCGAGTACGTGCTGGCGGTATAAGGCCATCATGCGCTCGTGCTCGGCCTGCTGTTTGAGCTGGGCTTCGCGATCATGCCCGGCCTGCTGCTTGAGCCGGGCTTCGCGGGCGCGGAGCTTTTCGTCGCGGGCGGTCTTGGCAATTCCGAGTTTGTCGAGCGTATCGTTGGCGGCGGCGTGAACGTGCTCGGAGTTCAGCTTGAGCGAGTGCTCGACCGAGGCCAGGGCAACTGACTTGCCACCGGCAAAAATCTCGTGCCGGCCGTGCTCCTCATACCACTTGGTGAGCGTGGCCGTCATGTGCATTTTTTCAATGATGTTGCGCCAGCCCACACCCGTGTTGTAAGCGCAGAAGCTGATCTCGCCCTGCTGCGTGGCATAAGGGATAATGCACTGTTCGGTGCGGCGGAAATCGTAGTTGAAAAGATCCTGGAACCACATTCCCGCGATGAACAGGAAGTTCCAGCGATCGGTGCGGCGCTTCCGGATATCGGCGGCGGTGCGCGCGGGACCGACGCGCCCGTAGCGCTCATCGGTGCCGGGCGTGGCGGCGAAAGTCTTGTCAAATTTCTTCAGCAGATCAATAAAGCGGAAGTGGGTTGGCGTCTTGAAGGGATCATAGTTGCGCGCTAGCGCCAAGGCCATTCCAAGCACGGAAAGGAAGCGGCCACGGGCAGCGTCGTTTACCTTCTGGAGATCGGTGGCAATGCGGTCTCCGTTGAGGAAGGCGGTCACCGGCACGGCCTCACCGGTTTGTTTGTCGACCATGAGAGCCATGCCTACGCCGCAGTTGGGATGGCAGCCGCAGCAAAGCGTGCCCCAGTCAGCCGAAGGCCCGTGCACAAGGTCAGCCCAGTCACTGAAGGTGGACATGAACGAGATGGGGAACCAATCACGCGCCGGTTCGCCGAGATTGAGCTGGCTTTTGACGTCGTGGGCGAGGTGCGAAAGAGTGTAACGCTGCGCCTTGCGCCGCTCATCGGTGATCTGCTCGTCGCGGCCGGTAAACGAAACGGGCTGGAAGGAAAGGAACGAGATTTTTTTGGGATTGTCGAGCGCGAACTGAATGATGCGTCCGACCTGCTCGTTATTGATGCCGTTCAGGATCGTCGTGACCGGCACGATGTCTACCCCTGCGTTGTAGAGGTTTTCAATGGCGCGCAGCTTGACGTCGAACAGGTTGCCGACCTTACGGTGCGAGTTGGCGGCGTTGCCGATGCCGTCGAATTGCAGGTAAGCGTAGCGCAATCCGGCATCCGCCGCCTGGCGACAGAATTCAGGGCTCTTGGCAAATTCGATTCCGTTGGTAGCCGCCTGCACGGAGTTGTAGCCAACCTTGCGCGCGTAGGCGATGGCATTGAGGAAATAGGGCGACAAGGTCGGTTCACCACCGGAAAACTGCACGCTCATCTGCCGCTTGGGCTTGATCGAAATGGCGTCGTCGAGCAGCTTCTGGATCTCCTCCCAGCTCAGTTCGTGGACAAAGCCCACCTGGTTGGCATCCATGAAACAGGGATCGCACATCATGTTGCAGCGATTCGTCAGGTCGACGGTGAGCACCGAACCGCGTCCATACTTTACGGTGGAGCTGCCGTGCCGGTGGAGGCGCTCATCGTTGTGAGCGGCGATGTCGCGCCCGGGAAATACCTGTTCCAGATGGCGGAAGAACTCCGGATCGATTGCCATCACATCTTCGAAGTGGCCGTGGGTGGGGCAGTCTTTCACCATCAGGATGCGGCCATCGCGCTCGACGACCTGCGCCTTGATCTCGCCAACTTTTTCATTGAGCAGGATCTCGTAAGGCAGTTTGCCATCGAGAATCTGACGGCGGATTTCCGGGACGCACTTGGGGCAAAGCGAATCGGTGGTGCGCGGCCATCCCAGGGGCGGCTTGGTTTTCTGGTGCGACTTGAGAAGAGGTTTGTCGCTCCAACTTGGGGTGAAAGACTCGCGGGGATGAACGCGGTTTACCTTTTCAAAAACGAACCACGCGGCTTTCGCGCCGAGGGTAAAAGCCTTTTCGAGGTATTTGACGGGCTTATTCATTTCCGGGTCCTCCTAATCGGGAAATGGGCGCGGATCTGCCCCCGGCCTCGCATTCCCTCACATTGAGCTACTGATGAAATGCTACGGGCGGGGGCGTGCCAGACCCAACCGGGAAACCACGAATGGCGGGGATTTGCAGTCAGTTGATGAGAAATCACATTGAGTGGTGATGTGAATCACACCGGAAAGTGATAGTCTTCCCGGCGCCGGGGATCTGCCTGGGTGTCGCGGCGGGGGCTTGAAACAAGCTGCTGGAAGCAGGAAACTACATTCCATGGCAGTGAACGAAAGCTCTGGCGACCTGAGCGCCAACATCGACCGTTTTTTGGCAGCCGCGCAGGCGCATGCCCAGCGCATTTACTCGACTCACCTCGATTTTACGGAGCACAGCATCGCGGACGTGGAACTCATCCTGGGAAGATTGAGCGAGTCTATCCCGCATGGCAGGTTTCAGAAGTTGCTCAAGAAGCAGCCTTCGCCCGAACAAATCGCGCACGTGGCGATGATTTACGGAGTTTACGTGGGCGAAGTGCTGCGCCGGAAGCTAGGGGGAGAATGGCGGCTGGATAGCGTGGAAGGAGAGAAGACGATCGGGCTGCGGCTGCCGGGCGGTACGACCGTCTATCCCGCATCGCAGGCCTACCGGCGCCTGGTGAACGGCGCCGCGGAAAACATAGAAGAGTTTTTCGCGAGTATCAGTACATGACGGCGGCAAGGCTCGTCGTACTCGGGCGGCCCGGGATTCGGGTCGGAAAGCCTGAAACGGTGCGGATTGGGACAGGTCCAGGGGGTCCTTCGCTGCGCTCAGGATGACAGCACAGAATCTGTTCATTAGCGCTCAGGATGACACTCCTATGAGGCATTGATGTCAGCGGGCTTCGCTCGGGAGAGCACGGGCAGCGAAGGATACAGTATCTCTGGTACTGCATTAGCGGGCAACGGTAGGCTCTGGCTGCGGTTGATCACCGACGAGGCGGTCAGAGAACTTCTCGATTTTCTGCACGAATCCAGGGGAGTGCCCCTGAAGTTTGTTGTGGATAGCGGGCCAGAATTCGTGAAAGACGTTCATGCCAGCGTCGCTGCCGATGGTGGAACCGAAGTCGGCAAACACGGCGGCACTTGTACGGGCCCAATATGGGCGATAAGCCGTGGCCACGGCAGCCGAAGTCAAGACTCCGAGCAGATACGAGGTGTTCACAGTTGCTCTGCCTTCGTCATTGCGGGTGATCACAAGGCGTGAAGCGGCATAAGCTGTCCGGCAAAAGATGTTTCGACTGGTGGAGGGGTAGTAACGCGGATCCTGCTTCAGCAGCGAAGGATACAGAAACTTGCCAAGGAAGGCGCTGGATTGTCTTTGTACGACCGACGCTCCGTACAGAGACGTAAAACTTGACTGCATCCCGGCAGCGCCACGCTCTTGGGCTTCGCGCAGGGCCATCGCGTTGAGGCCGGCCGCGCCGAAGATAAGAGGCGACCTCGCCTCGTCGATCCATGCCTGAAACTTGTCGCCTTGAGTCACTGGCTGCGGCGAGGGAGCATCCGGCAGCAAGGATGCATCCGCTGAGGGCTTCTGCCATTTCGCTTGAGGAATGCCCTGGAACGATAGGCCCGGGTCGAGCGAGGGAGCAGAGTTTCCGTCCTGGGCCCAAGTACAGCAACCAAGCAGTAACAGAGAACCCATGACCCGAACTACTGTCCTAGCCATCACACGCACATCCCAAGTACTCGGCCCCTAGTGCTTATCCGATCGTCCAGCACCGTGCAAAATCTTCACAGTGCATAAGAACCGGAAACAGACCACATGGTTTGTTGCACATTGCTAATTAGTTTCAGGGCCTTGGCTTTTTAGTTTCCGGCCCAGCTGGAAAGCTCGGAAGAAGGCATCCAGGCGGGTCGGCTACCAAAGTTTCGGCTTTGGGTAGCAAGTTGGGTGCCACCTCATTGACCCATTTGGGTCTGCCCCGGATAATTGATGTGCTTTGCGCAAATGCAGGTAGATCAATGCTCCAGGGCCGCACCGAATCGCGCGTTGACGGGAGATATAGGTCTTCTCTAAAGGCGCTTGCCGGCCTGAGCTTATTGACCATTGCGTTTTTACCCACCGGATGCGGCAAAAAACAAACGCAGGCTAAAGTTCCGGCTCCGCCGCCGCCGATCTCAGAGCCCACCGTCCCCAAAAGCAAGCCTCCGGCCATCCCGCAGCGCCCATCGCCACCGGCGACTGCGGCGTGGACACAACTTGGAATTGCAAGCTGGTATGTCGCCGAACCCGCCGGGCGAAAGACTGCCAGCGGTGAGCCTTACGAAGCGACCGCATTGACAGCGGCCCACTGCACTCTTCCGCTCAATACCCTGGTACGGGTTACAAACCTAAGTACGCATCGCGAGGCGATTATTCGCATTAACGACCGCGGGCCTTTCGTGGCAGGCCGCGTCATTGACCTTTCTGTGGCAGCCGCCAAGGCTCTCGATGTTTGGCGCGCCGGCACAGCTAGAGTGAAGCTGGAAGTAGTGCAGAGCCCTAAGCCGATCGAGACGGGCGGGCGCTGGTGCATTCAGATCGGTGCGTTCCGCAAACATCTGGATGCGCTGGAGATGAAAGACAGGCTGACGCAGCAGTATCGCCCATCGCGCGTGCTGGAGTTTGCGGGTTCCACCGGCTACTGGGTTCGAGTGCAGGTGAAGGACGACGACAGGAATCGGACTAAAGATCTCGCGAGCAAGCTGAGGGTCGGGGAAGGCGCGGTATATGTGGTGCGTCTCGACTAGGGTCGGGATGCGCTTGTACTCGGGCCGAACGAACCGGGAAGCGGATCAGCAGAGTTAGATGTGATCCTTCGCTTTGCTCAGGATGACATTCCGGTAGGGCATTGTTGCCAACGGATTCGGGGTTCGGGTGGAAATCCTCAAGTTATGTCACAGACTTTGGACGCTGCACTGATGCCAGGCGTGCCCGGAAGCCCCAGGGTGGTGCTACTATCACAGACGTTGTTCGGTGAGCAGAGTTGATTTAGAACTCCGCCCCAGTGGATGCAAAGAGAGCTCCGCGGGGCTGCTGGAAGATAAACATGCCCAATTGCCTCTTCTGCGACATCATCGCCGGAAAGATTCCTTCCAAGAAGATCTACGAAGACGACCGCGTCTATGCGTTTGAGGACATTAGAAAGAGCGCGCCGACGCATGTCCTGATCATTCCCAAAAAGCATATCGTCGACCTGAAACATGCCCAGCCGGAAGACGCGGAGATTATCGGCTATTGCCAACTGGTGGCGGCGAAAATCGGCCGCGAGCACGGCATTGAGGACGGCTATCGCACGGTCTACAACGTGGGGCCGAAGGCGGGACAGTCGGTGTTCCACCTGCATCTGCACCTGCTAGGCGGACGCGACCTCGCGTGGCCTCCGGGGTAGGAAGGCAACAACCAAGAAACTACCCCACGTCAGCCCCCAGTCAAGCCTCGCCGCGGACCCCGAAACAGACGAGCGGGACGTGGGGCACCAAGCTGCGATTTGGTGTGATGACAAGCAAAAGCCCCACCCAAGCTTCGCTTGAATGGGGCACCCGTGCGAATAATCTTCGAGGAACCGCGCTATTTTTTTACGCGGATTCCCAAATCTTTCAGTTGCGCGTCCGAGACTGGGGTGGGGGCATCGACCATCAGGTCGACGGCACCGGCGGTCTTGGGGAACGGGATCACTTCGCGCAGGCTGGGCGCTCCGGCCAGGATCATGACAATGCGGTCGAGGCCGAGGGCGATTCCGCCGTGGGGCGGGGTCCCGTACTGCAACGCCTCCAGAAAGAAACCGAAGCGCTGCTTCTGCTCTTCGGGGCTCATGCCGAGCGCGGCAAAAATCATGGCCTGAACGTCCTCGCGATGGATACGGATGGAGCCGGAGCCAAGTTCGGTTCCGTTGAGAACCACGTCATAGGCACGGGAGCGGATGGCGCCGAGAACGGAATTGGGGTCGCGTACCGAATCCAAACCTTCGGTGAGCTTGTCCATATCCTCTTCGTGCAGCGAGGTGAAGGGATGGTGGGCGGCATTCCACCGACCCTCGGTTTCATCCCACTCGAACATTGGGAAGTCGGTAACCCAGAGGAAGCGGTAGCTTTTCTGATCGAACAGCTTATGCCGGTCGGCGAACTTCTGGGCCAGCGCCAGGCGGAGTTGGCCGGCGGCGGCGCAGACTTCGGCAGCGCGACGCTGCTGCTTGCGCCGGGCGGCGAGATCGGCCGGAGCCGAAGTTTGGGTTTTAGGATCGCCGGGCGCGGCGGCAATCACGACGAGGTCGTTCGGTTGGGCCTCTGCGAGTTTGCGAATCTCCTGCGCGGCTGCGGGGAGGTTGCGCTCGATGCGCTTGAAATCTTCAAAGACCTTGATGGTGTTTTTCGACTTTTCCGGAATCAGCAGCCGGAGATCGTCGCGTTCCTTACGCGAGAGCTCGCCGACGCCCGGGATGCGGATGGCGAGAATCGGCAGGGCCGGATCGATGGCGAGCGATTGCTTGTCGGCGGCGGTGAAGGCGTGAGCGACTTCGGCCATGGCCGGCAGACGAAGGTCGGGCTTATCGATGCCGTAGAACCGAATCGCCTGGTCGTAGGTCATCTGCGGGAATGGGGTTTCGATCTGCACGCCAGCGGCATTGAAGGCGGCGATCAGGAAGCCCTCGACCGTCTCGAAGATGTCTTCCATGCGCGGGAAAGACATTTCCAGGTCGATCTGGGTGAACTCGGGCTGACGGTCGGCGCGCAAATCTTCGTCGCGGAAGCAGCGCACGATCTGAAAATAGCGGTCGAAGCCGGAGATCATGAGGATCTGCTTGAACAATTGCGGGGACTGCGGCAAGGCATAGAATTCGCCTTGATGCACGCGGGAAGGCACCAGATAGTCACGGGCGCCTTCGGGCGTCGAACGCGTCATGAAAGGGGTTTCGATCTCGAGAAATCCCTTGCCCGCCAAGTGGTTGCGAATGGCGAGCGCGACCTTGTGGCGGGTTTCGATGTTGAACTGCATCTCCGGCCGGCGAAGATCGACATAACGATACTTGAGCCGCAATTCCTCGTTGCTGATGGCCTTCTCGGAGGGCAGGAACGGAGGCAATTTGCTCTCGTTGAGCAGGCGCATGGCAGTGACCACGATTTCAACCTCGCCGGTCTCGAGGTTGGGGTTGCGGGTGTCTTCATCGCGCAACTTCACCAGCCCGGTAACAGCCACGACGTATTCACTGCGCAGGTCTTCAGCCTTGGCATGCAGCACGGGGTTGGATTCGTTGAAAACAATTTGCGTGATGCCGGTGCGGTCACGCAGATCGACAAAAATGATGCTGCCAAGATCGCGGCGGCGGTTGATCCAGCCCATGAGTGTGACGGTTTTGCCGGCATCGGCTGCGCGGAGCTCTCCGCAACGATGAGTGCGCTTGAGATCACCTAGAAAATCTAATTGCATGAGTTTGCCGTTCAATTCGGACTTCGTATGTTCAATTCAGACTGCGTATGAGGTGCGGAAGTCGTGTTTTGATTCTACGACAGTCAGAGCAGGAAACACTACCCGCCTCTTCAAAACCGAGTTGCGATGCAGCTTCTACAGGGCCGCTGATTCCTGTAATGTCTGGATGGCCGCCGTCCATAAAAAGTCCAAACAACTGTGAAATTCGGACGGTACCCGGGGTTCGGCTCATCCTCGCCTGATGGCCAGCGTCAAGGCTCCGGCTCCGATCAACGTGCAGCCGCCCACGTAACTTACCTTGCGCTGAGCCGACACCGCCGTCAGCCTGCCGCCGATCAGGCTTGCGGTGAGGCTGTACATCGATGAATTCATCATGCTGAGGCAGGTGAAGGTGGCGAGCAGCAATCCGCTTTGCATCAGAAAGGACGCATGGGCCGACATGAATTGCGGCACGAAGGCGACGAAAAAAAGAATGCTCTTGGGATTCAGGACGGTTACCGCGTACGCACGGCCAAAGCGCGCCAGCATGGTTGGTCCGGAATCGCCTGCCACCACTTTGCCGGCATTCGCCACGCCGCTGCGCGCGGTCAGAATCGACTTCACCCCGAGATAGATGAGATAGAAGCCGCCGAGCGTCTTCATGAAGGTAAAGGCGGCGGCGGAGGCTTGCAGCAAGGCGCCTGCACCGGCTAAGGAAAGGGTCATCGCCGTGGCATCGGCCAGGACGACGCCGGCAACCGTGGCCCAGGCACTACACCCCAACAAGCCAACAACCGGCTTGTCGGGGACCCCGTTGCGGCGGGAGCGGTTGGCCAAGGCATCGCCCACCACCATCAGCACGGTTGGGCCGGGAATCAACAGCATAACGACGCTGGCTGCCACGAACGCCAACCACACCTCGAAGGTCATCGAAGTTGCTCCTGAAAACATTTGCGAATGCAGTTGCGCAAAGGCACCTGCGAACTGAGAACTACCCCACTCTAGCCAACAGCGGGCTAGAATGGGCCACCTGTGATCTTCCATTCATTCACAAATGTCGAAAGCTATAAACCTTTGGGTCGGCCCTTTGAGCTCGCTGCTTTTATAAAAAACCCCTTCCTGATCGATAAAGAACGCACCACCCTCGCTCTTGACCCTGAGGTACTCGTCCGCTATCTCATATAACTTCGGACAAGAACTTCGAACAAGTTTCTGTCCCTTCGGGCCGGTGTACCCGAAATGCGCACGAGCCCAGAGATCTTTGCTTTCATTTATGGAGAATTCGTAGGGCTCATGCCTCGGATTTACCTGAAGGTTCCTTATCTGCTCTAATTCCTGCCGAGTTATCTTTATGGTCTTCGTAAAGCCTACCTCCGAAGCCTTGCTGCGAGGTCGGCGCGGGGAACGGCTATCTGTTCTCCGCTGCCGAGGTTTTTGACCGCGAAGCTATCGCCAGCAACTTCGTTTTCGCCAACCAGGATGGCATATTTAGCCCCCAGTTTCCCGGCAGCCTCGAAGCCTTTCTTCAGGCGGAAGTTCTCGTCTCCGACATCGACAATCAAATCGTTGCGGCGCAGTTCGCGGGCCAGCTTCAAAGCATGGCGGTTCATGCCGGGGCCAAGCGGAATGATGTAAGCCACCGGCGTCTGGACGACGTTCGCGGCCTGGGACTGCAAGGCCAGCACCAGGCGATCTTCGCCGATGGCAAAGCCGGTGGCCGGCGCTCTGGGCCCTCCGAGCAGCTCGGAAAGTCCGTCGTAGCGCCCACCTCCGAGCACGGCGCTTTGCGCGCCAAGTTCGCCGTGGGTGAACTCGAAAGTTGTACGCGTGTAATAGTCCAGGCCGCGAACCATGCGCTCGTTGATGGTGTAGGGAATCGCCATGCTGTCCAGGATGGCGCGAACCTGGGCAAAATTCTCGCGGCAGGCTGCGTCGAGGTATTGGCTGATCTTGGGCAGCTTTTCGATGATGGGCTGATCTTCCGGCACTTTGCAGTCTAGGACGCGCAACGGGTTGGTTTCGGCGCGGCGCTGGCAATCGGCGCACATCTTGTCCTTCACACTGGCAAGGGCCTCACGCAGAGCCTGGTTATACAGCGGACGGCACTCGGGACAACCCACCGAATTGAGTTGAAGCGACCAGCCCTTGAGTCCGACGGCATCGAGAATCGCGGTGAGCATGTCGATGATCTCCGCATCGCGCACCGGCAGCTCACTGCCCGAAGAAGGTGGTCCGATGACTTCGGCGTCAATCTGGAAAAACTGGCGGTAGCGGCCTTTCTGCGGGCGCTCGCGACGGAACATGGGGCCGATCATGTAGAGCTTCTGCAACAAACCGCTGCGGTTCAGATCGTGCTCGATGTAGGCACGAACGATGCCTGAAGTCGCCTCCGGTCGGAGGGTAAGCGACTGCGGCTTCTCACTGGCGGCACGGGCGCGGTCTTCCCAGGTGAACATCTCCTTGGAGACGATGTCAGTCTCTTCGCCGACGCCTCGGGCGAACAATTCGGTGGCTTCGAAGATGGGCGTGCGGATTTCGTGGAAGTTGTAATTGCGGAAGACCTCGCGCACACGGGCCTCGACAAAATTCCAAAGATCGGTGTCAGGAGGCAGGAGGTCGCGGGTACCGCGAACGGCTTTAATCATTTCGTTCAGTTCTCAGTCATCAGTTTGGGTTTGGCCGAAGCGGCATAGTCGCCCACCTTAGCGTCGAACTGCGCGACGCGGAAGGTGGGGCACCCTCGGCAAATTATGATCTTAACAGGCGGGCCGCATGGAGTTCGTAGAGAGGCGTTTCAGCCGCTCGCGGCCGACTCGCCCGGGCTGTGATACCCTTCGTCGCTAGGTAAGTTACGATATCGCCTGTTTACGACAATCA
>JBEKQP010000141.1:0-11640 GCA_049519595.1 Candidatus Korobacteraceae bacterium
TCAACCCCAATCCCAAGAACCAACTTCGGCTGGTCACCTCGTTGCGGCAGGATTATTACCAGATTCCCTACGACCCTAATCCCAACTCAATCGGAAATCAGCAGTTGGCGGCGGCGGGGGAGTCCCCTAGTTACGGCCTCCGCGATGGCGAGCATGAGCGCGATGGCTATGTCGCCTTCTCGTGGGTCCACACTTTCAATCCAACTATGCTGCTTACGGTTTCTCCCTTTTATCACTACAACAGCGCCAACTACCAAGGCGGCGCGAACGACTATCCGGTTATCTCAACCATGGATCAGATCGCCAATTACGGGGGATTACAAGCGATTCTCGGCAAGACCGTCTGGAGAAACGACATTCAGGTCGGAGTGTACGGATTCGCGCAGCACCAGTACAACTTTTTCGATAACAAGTTCACGGATGGTAGTCAAAACTTCCCTGCTTCTTCGGTTGCCGAAACCGGAGGGCTTGCGAGCATATTCATCAGCGACAAGTTTAGAGTGACCTCGTGGTTGACCTTGATCGCCGGTCTTCGCCAAACACACTTTACAGCGGACATCGTGGAGAACGCGACAGATCCCCGCGTTGGCGTAGCTGTGAAAATTCCGCACCTGAACTGGGTTTTTCGCGCCTTCTACGGTGACTACTACCAGGCTCCGCCACTGGTGACGGCCACCGGCCCACTACTCGGCTTAGCGAACAGCCAGAATTTCACTTTTGCTCCCCTGCGCGGCGAGCGGGATGAAGTACACCAGTTTGGCGTGACGATTCCGTTTCGCGGCTGGGCTCTTGACGCCGATACCTACCAAACACGGGCGAAGAATTGGCTGGATCATAACAATATCGGAGAATCAAATCTCTTCTGGCCGATCACGTGGGAGGGGGCCTTGATTCAAGGTTGGGAACTCACACTGCGTTCCCCCCGCCTCTGGCATCGCGGCCAGTTTCACCTTGCCTATGCGAATCAAATCGCGAAGGCAACCTCACCCATCACCGGAGGCTTGATCTGCCCTAGCCCGGTGACGTCGGCATGCCCGCTCGATATACCGCCTGGATACTCGCCGGTAGACCACGATCAGAGAAACACGTTGAACCTGGGTTTCAATGCGACTCTTCCCTGGCATGCGTTCGCTTCGACGAATGTGTACTACGGCTCGGGGTTCACGAACGGAATTCCGGACGCGCAATATCCCGGGAGCTATCTGCCGGGGCACACCACGTTTGATCTTTCGCTCGGGAAAAGCTTCGCTAAGAAATACACTGCTTCTATAACCGCGCTGAATGTGGCCAACCGTCGCGTGGAGTTGGATAACAGTCTGACGTTTGGCGGATTTCACTACAATGATCCGCGACAGATATATGCCGAGGTCCGCTACCGTTTCCACTATTGAGAAAGAACTCAGGGCACGCAGGCTCGCGGCACACCTGGAAGACGCGGTGTTTCGGCAACTCGAAGAGCAACCGAGACTGTCCGGTTCCGTCGAGGGAGGCGCTCCAGCCGCGACAAAGTCACTTGTCGTGCGTCAGTCCCTGCTTTGCAATCGTGGGCTTCACATCCCGGAAACACATTTGCTGATAGGCTTCGGCCGTATTCTTTGACCAGGGCTTCCCATCCGTACGGCCAATGCTTTTCCAATACTCCATCAAAGTCGCATCATAAGCGGCGATTGCGTGCTGAATGCATTCCTTGTGGTAGCGCTCATCGTGCCGGAATGTACTCATGGGCAAACGGGGCTTCTGAGATGCCGGCTTGGCGACGTGTCCGATGGATATGCCTACAACGGGGAACGTGCGCGGTGGCAGCTCGAGCAAATCGATGATGGCTTGCGAGCTTCGGCGGATGCCGCCGATCGGCACAATGCCCATTCCGAGAGAGCGCGCGGCAGACATCAGCGCTGCCAGGGCAATCCCCACGTCGGTCACACCGGCCAGCAGTCCTTCCACGGTTTCGTGAACCTCTAGCTTTTCACCGGCGGCTTCGACGGCAACACCCGTCTTGTAAAAATCGAGTACGACCGCGATAAAGACCGGTGCCTTTGCAATCCACGGCTGACCGCCTGCGAGTTCGGCGACGCGCGCGCGTTTCGCGGCGTCCCGTACGACGACTAGAGACACGTGATGCGCATTGCTGGACGTGGGCGCCCGTCGCGCAGCTTCAACAATGGCATCCAGAGCTTCGTCGCTCACCGGCTCGCTGCTGAAAGAGCGGTCACTGCGGTGGCTGCATAAAAGAGAAAGAGTTTCGTTCATATCGCCTCAAAAACTTCTTAAGTATGGAGCGGGCCAGGAGTGAACAGTCTATCATCAGCGATCGGATTGGATCGCGTGGACATTCCTAACTCAGTGGACTTCCCGCGGCCAATACCTTTTTTCGCACCTAGCTACTCCGAAGCCGCGGCGGCACATCGAAGCCGAAAGTCGATATAAAGCGGTGAGACGATGATGTGGCCATCAACGCGATACTTCGACATCGTTGCCATATTGATCATGCGCGTGATCGCTCCCGGATTGCCCTCGCTGAACTCAACGAGACGGGTAAGAAAATCGGCGAGGTTTTCCGCGCGGAGATTAAGCTCTTTCGCGACCAGCTTCGCAAATTTCTTGGCCGATTCAGAATCGAAGTTCTTGATTGCGAGTTTGTCGGCGCGGTCCGGGAACAGCGGGGCGACAAATCCAGCATCTTCCATATGAGCAGACCTCGCTACGGCAAGGACGGGGACCGAGTAGGAGATCATCAATTCCCGAACCATCGTGGCGAAGGCATGTGAAGGACGATGCAGATGATCGAGAACAACCATGTACTGCTTACCGCACAGAACACCTATGACAATGCCCTTGAGCGAAACAGCCGTCTTTTGCCGGATGGCTTCCGCCGGGCGACCGCCCAGTGCGTGGAGCATTGCCGTATCGTTCTTTTGCGCCAAAATCTCAGCCAAGCTGCGAAATACCGCTTGCGAACTGTTCGATTGCGGGCAGTTCAAGAGATGAGGGAAGTCCGGTATGAGGTGTGCGAGAAGCAACGTCTTCCCGACGCCTGACGGTCCGTGGAGCAAGGCAGACTTGCGGGCTACAACCCGCTTGCGCAGAGCGTCAAACTCTTCTTCTCGATGGAAAACAACCGTCATCTCCGGAGCCTCATTCAAACTACTTTTACTACGGTGCCTCACGCCGAAGCACGCATCGATGCAATTGCTGAGCGGACGCATGGAACCGCTGTACCAGTTGATTCAAATACGCCGCGCCGGCCTTGGACATAGGCCCGTAGCCGCGCATCTTGTCCGGACGGAGCTCCTCGATAGCGATTTCGATGAAGATCATAGTCGCGTGGATAGAATGTGAGGCTGGGATCTTCCCATTTTCTGGAACGATGCCTTGCTCCGCAGCTGCTTGAAGAAGATCTGCGCGCGTGCGGCAGATGTAGTCATCGATTAGGTCGTGCTGTGCGGAGGAGAGGTCGTCAAAATACTTTGGGAAAGCCAATGCTGACTTGGAATTGTTCAGCAGGCCTTCGATTTCGCCTAGCAGTTTATCAATGTGCCGGCAGGACACGAGCAGAGCCCGAAGCTGGTATTCGTTTAGCGAAGGATCAGGGTTTCCACCCTCCTTCGTTGTCATGCCGCATTCCTGCATTGCTTCTGCCTTTTGCAGATATAGGCGCAATGGGCGCCGTTTCCGTTCTGATCAGACGGAGCCTGTGCGCAGGACCGTCGCGAGATCTTGCTGTATGTCAGTGGGCACGGGCATGCGCTGGATGCGCTCCAAAGCGCGCTTTAAATCATAGGAAAAGTGCTTCAGTTCGAAACGCCCGTCCTGCCATACCGCATAGCAGGCATCTGGGTTGCCGGTCTTTGGTTGCCCCAAGCTGCCGGGGTTGACCACAGTTGTTTGCCCCACAGGTTTGATGAATGGCGTATGCGTGTGGCCAACCAGAAGGTAGTCCGCCTTGATGCTTTCAACCTCTTGCTGCCATCGTTCCGACTCTGGCTGACAATATCCAAAGAGCGGATCGGAAGGAACGGCATGGCACAACATGAACCTCTTGCCGTCACGTTCCACACCCTTAGTTTGCGGCAGACCACGAAGAAACTCTTTAGCCGTTTCGTCCAGCTCGGCATTACTGACACGCATGGTAGCGCTGGCCATGGAGTGATAACGAGGGTTACAGCGCGGGTCCACATTGAATCCTACCGCGTTGTCGTGATTGCCACGGACCACAACGGTCGCATAGGCGCGCACAAAATCTACGACTTCGGAGGGTTGTGGTCCATAATTTACAAGATCTCCCAGTACCCAAAGCTCGTCGCCCGATTCCGGCAGCGCCGAAAGCGCATCAAAGTTGCCGTGCAAGTCTGAAATGACGACGATTTTCATCCCTGCTCTCCTTTGCAGCGACGGAAGCAGTTCACCTCGCGATTCACTTCACGACCATCACCGGGCAGTGTGCGTATCGAAGCACGCGCTCCGAGACCGACCCCAGAATCATCTTTTGAAACAACGACGTTCCCCTGCGCCCGACGATGATCAAATCGAACTGCTCCTCCTCGGCGCGGTGAATAAGTTGCTCTCCGGGGTGGCCGACGGCAAACGCGGTTTCGATGGTTACGCCCTGGTTCCTTCCCCGCTCGACAACCTTCTTCAGACCCTCCTCAAAATGTTCTCGCGCATCGTCCAGGGCCGCCTCCAATTCTACCGAGGTGGGCGGTTCCGGAGGACGTGCCACCGCCATAGCCAATACGTATGCGTCAAGACATCGGGCAATCGTGATGGCTGCATCGGCTGCCTTTTCGGACTGTTCGGAGCCGTCGTAACCTATCAGGATTCGTTGAAAACGTGTGTGTCTCCTGTGCTCCATAGCGCCTCCTAGTCTGCATCTGCGAGCGCGGCCGAGGTGCGATCCGGCACGTGCTCTGGAGTCTTCGGGGCCTTCGGCAACAGATGTCTCGGCATAAAGAACGCATTTGCGATGACGGTCGGGACAACGGCACTACCAATCACGGTCGCGACCAGGAAAGAATACTGACCTTCGGTAATGATGCCGTGGCTCAATCCAAACAAAGACGAAATGGTTCCGAACGTCAGGCCGGTGGACATCATCAATGTGTAATAGAGACCCTCTTCCCGCTGATATTTAAAGGCCCTTACGGTGGGCAGCAGACCGACAATCTTTGAGAACATCTTGGCGAAAAACAATACAACGAAGACCAACGGAGCGGCAAGCAACGCCGGAACCGAAACGAACGATCCCGCACGGATAAAGTAAAAGGGGGTCAGGAGCCCAAAAGTCAAGGTGCGCAAGCGGCGTATGAGAGCATGGTCCTTGCCGATACTTCCCGCCAGCACCATTCCTATCATGTAAGCCGGTAACACGGCTTCGCTGCCCGCCCAAACAGCCAGTCCTCCCATGGCGAACAGCACGAATAGCAGATACTTCGCTTCCATTTCCGACGCTCGGCCGCCATATTTGCGAAAGAACTTCGGGGTCAGGACTGGCAGAATGGCGAAGACCAGGACAGAAGAGACTACAAAAATGAGCGTGCGGATCGTGAACGGCGAGAAGATCAGCCCAAGCGCGATGACCGTGCCCAGGTCATTCACAAAACAAGCCCCAAGAATGGCTTTGCCGAAATCAGTCTTGTTAAACCCGAGCTCCAGCATGACGGCGTACACCACGGCAACCGAGGTCGTGCTGAGAGCGACTCCGGCTAGCCAACTGGGGCGTGCCGCCCAGTGGAGCACGTAGTGGGCAATGGCGGTGCAGCCAAGAAATGGACCCAAAAAGCCCACGAGACCCACCGCCGTCACTTCTTTCCATTTGGCACGGAAGACCACGGGGTCGAGTTCGGCGCCGGCCAGGAAAGTAAGGACAACCGAGCCCGTTCCTGCTAAGAACGTAATCCAGCCCGTCTTTGCCCCAAGCCCCCCGTGACCGATAAAAGCCACAATGACAAATTGAGCGACGGTCCCGACAACAATTTCCGTAAGTGCAGTCGAAATCTTGAACCAAATTGCAAGCAGCGTGGCGATGAGCGCTAAGCCCACCCATAACGCGGCGAGTGCCCACACGTTTTCCATTGAACGGCAGCTCCCTAGTTTGTAGTGGATCATCGCCGGAGTACATGACCCCGCGACAAGAATCCCTGTCAGGAGTCATCAGCTGTCCCGGCTATTGGTGGGATAGCGGTTAAAGGTGAACTCCTTCACCCGATTCACCTAGTAAATCCACAATACAGTGAAAAGTCAAGCGGATACATGCTGACAGACACGTCTGTTACCGGTGCGCATTACGCGCCCGAGAAAGGTAATCATTACTGCCGTAAGTTGCGCTCCGTGAATCAATGGGTGCAATCTTTAATTCTCATGGGGTTGCGGAAAGAGATGCGGTTGCAACTTGCTCTTCCGGTTCGCGTGTTTGCTGAGAATGCCGAGGGCGAGTCGTTCGAACAAGACTGTACAACAGTCGATTTGACGGTGAATGGACTCCGGGTTGAGGGAATTACGCAGACTCTTCGGCGTGGCGCCGTGATTAGTGTGAGTTACGGCGCAAAGAGTGTACCGGTTCGGGTCATGTGGATGGGACCGCGAGGCCACGTCGGTCTGCGAGCGTTCAGCGGCTGGAATAATTTTTGGGGGCGTGTAATCCCTCAAATACCCGGGGACGGATTTCCCGACTCCACATATAGACGCGAGGCCAAGCCTGATCGGAAGCCGGCTCCCTCCGGGACTGTCCTAGTCGCCAGAGAGGCGACGGAACGCGGACCGATGGAACGGCGGGGCGAAGATCGCTACATCTGTGGTGGTGCGGTTTCTATTTGGCAACCGGACGCCAAGCGTCTCGTAAACGGCACTGTGGCTGACCTCAGTTTGGGTGGGTGTTATGTCGAGATGATGACGCCGCTGAATGTCCACGACAGAGTAGTTATAACGCTCAACATTGAGGGAACTGAAGTTCGCACGGCAGCGGAGGTTCGGACCTCTCACCCCGGAATGGGAATGGGACTGAAGTTCAGCGATCTGGCGGATTCGGATCGGTCGCATTTGCGGGCATTGCTCTCCAGGCTTGGCCATTCCGGAACGGACCAGATCGACCTTCGGGCAGAAGCGAAGGCGGGAATAGGAGCCAGGGATCCAATCGAGGAAGACGAACCCCTTCGGCGCGAACATGAGAAACGACGACACAGATTTCACAATAAGCCGTAAGCACATGACAGCCACATCACGAGTGCCGGTATTGGTTGTCGACGATTCGCCTGTTCAGCGTCTAATCCTGACTGAGTGCCTGCTTGAGCGCGGCTTTCAGCCCATAGTTATAGAAAACGGCGAGGAGGCTTTAATCGCCCTCCAAGCCCCGGACGCTCCCCGGCTGGTGATTGTGGATTGGGAATTGCCGGGGATGAGTGGGCTCGAAGTCTGCCGCAGCATTCGCGCGAGTAAGGCGGAGCGATACACCTACATTCTCATGCTGACGAGCAAGCCGGATGCGGCGCATGTTGTCACTGGATTGGAATCCGGGGCCGATGACTTCGTTCGCGAGCCCTTCGACCCGGCCGAGCTGAGTGCAAGGCTGGCGACAGGTTGCAGAATTTTGCAATTGGAAGAGCAACTAGTGACCGCCCGCGACGAGCTACATCGGCTTGCTATGTACGACAGCCTCACTGGCCTGCTCAACCGGAGGGCCATTCTCGATTATCTGCAAAGGGAGATCGCGAGAGCTGCCCGACAGCAACTGATCGTTGGTTTAATGATCCTCGACTTAGATTATTTCAAAGGAATCAATGACACATTCGGACACTTAGCCGGCGATCAAGCATTAGGGCGAGTGGGCAATCTCCTCCAATCCTGTTTCCGTTCTTATGACGCCGCCGGGCGATTTGGCGGAGAAGAGTTTCTAGTCGTTTTACCGAATTGCGGCTACGTGAACCTGAAGCAGCGCGCGGAGGCAGTATGTTTGTCCATGGCAAACCTCTCACTGGAATTTGATGGCCGCCCTTGCTTGCTAACCGTATCGATCGGGATCGCGACGTGTGACCCGCTTCACGAGGAGAGCTTGGAAGGTCTCTTGCAGCGTGCTGATTCTGCACTATACGAAGCTAAGCGCTACGGTCGAAATCGAGTTAGTGGCAGTGCGGCGCGGCTATAGCACAAAGATCACCATCCATGTTTTCCCGACAACCGTAGGCAACTCTGAGACATGCTCCGTCCTCTGTAGTATCCACGACAAAAAGGGGGCCTACGATGCAAGTTGGAGCTGGTCCGGATCGAAGTTTTATTCCCATGCACAATGCGGTGTTGTGTATTGACTGCGAGGTGGTCAGTACCAGCTCGAATGACAGATGCCCGATTTGCAGCAGCCACTCGCTATTCAGTCTTTCCCGGATGTTAGGGGGAACTCTGTCCGACCGAAAAACAGAATTCAGGGAGGAGCGAGCCGAGATTATGAAATATGACCTCGATATCACGCTCAGAATAAAAGAGATGGCGGCCCGAGACCTGAACGATGCAATCGCTTCCATCAACCAGTTAACGATGCCTGGGCGGGGTTGCCGGTTGGAGTCGTTCCACATCAACGTGGAGTCCTATCTTGGAAGCAGCGAGGAAAGCAGGGCAAAAGCCGCGTAACCGGCTTGGGAAAAAGGTTCAAGTGAAGTAACGCACACGCACGTTTTTCGCAACTGCCTTTGGCCGCATCAGCCTAACATTGTCGTAATTCCTTCCTGTTGTTGTAATTCCCGTTGAAATCGACGGCGGTTGAGCTACTCTCGCCAGAATAGTCTTAACGCCCCAGTGTTGTGGGTGCAAAGTATCCCCAGTTTCGAAGCTGGGTTTTTTGGAGGGATCCTCAACTAAACTGCTCTAAGTTACTCTGGATTGAAGATTGCCGTGAGGGTTGAAAGGATGAATAACAGCAAGGTGAAGAGCGGGCTGGAGGAAAGCAAGCAAGTTGGGCTGAGCTGCCGCGAAAGGGTCAAGCGATCAGATCAGTCGAAGTGGGATGTGGGCAGGCGGTCACATGATCCGATCGAGCTTCTGATTGCTGCGAACAAAGGCCGAATTCCCGAGCTGCTGCCCATCAAGATGGGAAGGATGGCGGCGTCTCCGTTCGGGTTCTTCCGAGGCGCTGTCTCGCTCATGGCCGCCGATCTGGCAACTCTTCCTGTGACGAAGATCGAAGTCCAAATCTGCGGAGACGCTCACGTACGGAACATGGGCTGTTTCGCCACACCCGACGGCCACCTGGTTTTTGATATCAACGATTTCGACGAGACGATCTGGGGGCCATGGGAGTGGGACGTGAAGCGGCTGGCGACCAGTTTGATCCTCGCGGGAAGGGAAGCGGGAAATTCCGACCGGCTCTGCAGGCAATCTGTGCAGCTTCTGGTGCGTGCCTATCGAGAAGCAATGCTCCGGTTCGCGAAGATGCCGCGGCTGGACTTAGCTAGAGTCCGCGTACACCGGTTGCTGGAGGGAGATCCGGTCCGGTCGGTCCTGCACAAAGCAGCGAGAGCGACGCCGCTGCAAAATCTCGAAAAGCTGACCACCGTGCAGCGTGACGGATCGCGCGTCTTCAAAGAGGCTAAGCCATTTCTTACGCGGGTCGGGAAACCGTTGAGCGCGACGATTTCGTGGGCTTTGGGAAGCTATCGCAACACGCTGCCGCCCGCGAGTCAGCACGTTCTGAGTTTTTATCGGCCGGTGGATTTTGCCTTCAAGGTGGTTGGCACCGGCAGCGTTGCCACGCACGACTATGTTGTGCTGCACTTCGGCAATGGCTCCGGTGACCCGCTTTTCTTGCAGGTCAAGGAAGAACCTTCTTCCGCTTATGCGCCTTATCTTCGCAAGGCCAATTCCGCGGGCAATCAGGGCGAGCGCGTCGTAGAGGGGCAACGCCGCATGCAAACTCAATCCGATTTATTGCTGGGCTGGACCCGATTTGGCGGGCGCGACTATCTCGTGAGGCAGTTGAGCGACCACAAAGCCTCAATTGAAGACGAGGATCTCCGCGGCAGGGGGATACTGTTGTATGCGCACACCTCCGGAGAGGTTCTTGCGAAGGGCCATGCGCGCTCCGGAGACGCATGTGTACTGGCAGCCTACATCGGGTCAGGCGCGAAGCTCGACAAAGCGATTGAAACTTTCGCAATCGCTTATGCGGATCAGATGACACTCGATTATGAGAGGTTCAGGGATTCCATCCGAAACGGGCGCATCAAGGCCTCGCGCCATCCGTTCTGAGATCATGCATGGCGGAGCCTATTCTACGCGGCATACGAGCACCTGGCTGTTCTGGTAGGGGCACGGCATTTCCGCCAAACCGGGTTGGAGCGACGGACGACGCGCCAGCACCACCCAGTTCACGCCGAATTGCATTTTTAGCCGCTGGAAATCGGCTGGCTGGAATTTTTGCCAGTTACGCTGGGCATTGATCTCCGTCCGCCAGCGCTCGGCCAAGTGAGGGACACGAGCGACCATGCCCGCGTCTTTTACGTAATCGGCGAGCACGCTGCGCTCTGCCAGGGCACGGAATCCGTGATAGTCCTCGCCGGGCAGCGCCATGTAGTAGGGATCAATTGCGAACTGGCTGTCCGTCGGAGTGTTCTGCCTGATCCAGTCAAAAGCCTGAACCCAGGCGTTTCGCGATTCCGTGCCGGGCCACTCGAAGTGTTCGGTTGCCGGGAACATCTGCCGTTGCGCGTAGAACATGCCGAACGCAAGCGGGACGAACAGCAACAATGCGCGGTAAATGCGTGCGCGCAATACGTATTGTCCGATCAGCCCGCCTGCCAGCAAAAAAAACAGTAGATAAATCAGGTGCAGGAAGCGCATCGGTTCGAGAGGCCAGAGACGTTGCAGGCTGGGCGTCAGCATGATGACGAGTCCCACCGCCAATTGGAAAACGCCGAATGCCAGCAGGCGCCCGCAGAGCCGCTCCATCATAGGGGAACGGTCGCGCCGGGCAATCTGGCGAAAAACCCACAGCAGCAGCAGCGGGGCGAATACGCCCAACCACTCGTACCACTTCCATTGGCGCAAGTGGTAGAAGGTGGGCCGTGTTGCGATGGCTTGTCGATAGGCATCGCTGGCAGGCTCAAAGACCCATCCGAATGGCAGTGCAAGCGCAGCCGTATGCGCATACCGCTGTCTGGAGTTCCAGCCAAGAAACAGGCATAAGGAAATGCCGAAGCTTGCCATCGTCGGGTGAACCATCAAGGCCAGACCGAGTAGCAGCGCCGCGAGTCCCCGGCGCCTGTCCAGGACGGCCACAATCGCTCCCAGGATGGCAGCCGTTGCCATTGCTCGCGGATGCAGATATTGATCCACCAAGGTCAGGCCGATGGCGGTGACGGGAAGGTTCAGCAGAAACGCGACCATCGCTACCGACGCCCACTGCGCGTGCGCTTCCCGGAAACATCGCCGGCTAATCGCCCAGCAACCCCACAAGATCAGGAAAATGGAGGCGAACTGCCAAAGCAGAACACCCCAGCCCACAGGCAGATGCGTGAGCCGGATAGAAAATGCGATTAGTTTGTCGAAGATCGTCGCTTGGAATGGCACCTGAAAAAAATCGGAGTCGTGAGGAAACAAAGCCGGGTGCAGATTCTTCTTGATCGCCGCCAGGTAAAATGCGTCGTCTTCCAGTCCGGG
>JBEKQP010000142.1:0-11599 GCA_049519595.1 Candidatus Korobacteraceae bacterium
AGCCGACCGGCACCAGCAGCGCCACCGACGCCCAGAACCAGCGCGAGGCCGAAAACAGGATCAGCGCCGTACCGAAGCCGGCGGCGGCGAGCGTCACTATGCGGCCAAGTCCACGAACTCCGGGACGGGTGGCGACCGTAAGTGCACCGAGCACGGCTCCGACCCCGGTCGCGCCCATCAGGATGCCCAGCCCGCGTGCGCCACCGTGCAGAATGCGGTCGGCGAAGATTGGCATTAGCACACTGAACGGCAAGGCGACCAGGCTGACAATCGCAAGCAGGAGCAGCGGCGCGAAAATCGGTCCAGTATTACGGACAAAGCGGAAACCTTCGACCACCCGTTCGAAGGGAGAGGCGTTAGTTTCTTCGCGCACGACAGGACCAAGCTTCATCAGCAGCAGCCCGGCAATCACCGCGATGTAGCTCACGGCGTTGACAAAAAAGCACCAGCCCTCGCCGATATAGGCGACGAGCAGTCCGGCGATGGCGGGACCGATAATGCGCGCGCTGTTGAACATAGAAGAGTTCAGCCCAATGGCGCTCACCAGATCTTCGCGGCCCACCATGTCCATCAGAAACGTTTGCCGGGCCGGAATGTCGAAGGCGTTCACACAGCCGAGCAGGGCCGAGAGAGTGATAATCTCCCAGACTTTAATTTTGCCGGTAAGGGTGAGCCCCGCAAGCATGAAGGCCAGTACCATCGACGCCGCCTGGGTTCCGATCACCACCCGGTGGCGGTTCCAGCGGTCGGCTACGATGCCTCCCACGGGACCCAGAAGAAGAATCGGGAATTGCGAGGAGAAGCCGACCACGCCAAGCAGAAGCGAAGAACCGGTTAGCTGGTAGACCAGCCAAGCTTGGGAGATGTTCTGCATCCAGGTGCCGATCAGCGAAATAAGCTGTCCGCTCATGAAAAGCTGAAAATTGCGGTGCGCGAGCGCACGGAACCCCATCGCCAGCCGCGAGCGCTGTGGCATGACCGCGATCTCCACTTCTGGCGGAAGTGGCACTTTTCCTATCACTGCATTTGGTTCAGACATAACTTCAAGTGGTTGGACTCTTACCTCGTTGCTTTCGTTGTGTGCCCCAAGTCCACGGCAGACCAGAGTGGAAACTCGCAAAACCCACGCGACGGTTCGTTGCCGCGCCTCCAAAATGCGTTCTGCGTGGGCGGAAAAACGCGGCCAGAGCGGGGATTCCGGGCACGCCGTTATGAACTCACTTAGCCTGAAACCCGTTTTGCATATTGCCTTAGGGATGGACGACAAAGAGATCGAAGGTGCAGAAATATTTGTTCTCGATCATTCGGTCGCGGCCACCACCTCGCCGCGAGCATCTCTCCTGGAATCGGGATGCGGGAGTGTTACTGACTCGTGGATCAGACCGCGGCCGTGACACTCCTTACACTTGCGGCTGTACATCTGTCCGGTGCCTCGGCAAACAAGGCATGTCTCCACCGTCTCAAGTTTTTGTTTCTTCTCGACGAGGGAATATGTCACGCCCTCATATGTGATGTCGGTTGCTTGTCGTATGGTCTTAAAATCGCTAGTCACAGCGCCTCCCGTTCGTGAAGCGTGATTTTGTGCGCACCTTCACTCGTGTTATCTGGGTATGCCTCGGCATCACATACTGCCAAGACGATGACTTCCACCGTCTCATGACGAACGAGCCAGACGCTGGTCAATTATGCTCATCGGCTGCGATTGGCTATCTGCACGTCCTAGGGCCAACGTCGTTTCAGCTATACGCACTATAATCCCGTTCGTTCGCTCCGTGTGGACTCTGCGGATACCAACTTGCAAACGTCAAGGTGAGGGCGAGAAAAGGCAGGCACCGAGTAGGTGCGGGGGCGGCCTCGGATTGAGCAACTTTTCCGCCCTGCTGCCTTTTCAACTTTGTCCGTCTATTTCTGGATGGCCTATTTATTTTTTAGCCCGACCAGCTTTCCTTTCAGCGTGGCGACGGCTTCCTTAGCGTTGCCTATCTGCTGTTGAACTTTGCCCAGGTTCTTTTCGGCTTTTCCTTCGGCTTTCAGTTTGCGGTCGTTGGTGATCTTTCCCACCGTTTCCTTAAGTGTTCCCTTCGCTTCGTGAAAGTTCCCCTGAATCTTGTCTTTCGTGCTGGTGTTCATATTTCTCCTTAAGACCCCGCGTAACAGGGCTGTCCCTTTTGTAATCTGGCGACTTGTTGAAGTCTGAGCGGAATTGATCATTTCTGGAATTAAGACTTTCTCCATTACGCGGCTGAACCGCGCTCCGCACGTGAGCGTTATTGCTCAGACAACTCCATCCGAACCCGCTAACTTAAGGAACAACCTTGCGGAGGCGTGTAATGTCTGCCCGTATCATCCCAGAACCTCGACTCCCGAACCCGAAGCGCCAGTTCATCCCAAGCGAAGACCATGGCCCCTTCCTCATGAAATACACATTCGAGCACGCTGAACTGAGCGGTGATACAGGATTCTCCGAACGAGGCGAAGATCGTCGCCACGACGAAAAAATCTGGTCGCGAATAGATGACGCGGGGTGCCCCAACGACCGTTCGCTCGTTTTGCGCCGTTGCGTTACGACGATAAGAAGCGTGCTCTTGATAATTGCGTTGCTCGCAGCCTTGCCGGTGTTGGCGAGGGCGCAATCACTGACCGATTCGGACATCTCTTCTGGCGCAGTTGCAAGCACAACTCCGGCGCAACTTGACGTAACCTACACGCGTCCGACCCAAGCCACGAAGCTCCACAACTACTTCTTCGACGCATTTGGCCCGTATCCTATCATCGGCGCCGCGGCCGTGGCTGGCATAAACCAAGCGGATAATGCCCCGCCCGAGTGGAAGCAAGGCGCCGAGAGTTACGGCAAGCGATTCGGATCCGCCTATGCGGTCGGAGCGGTAGGCACTACGACGCGTTATGCGTTAGCAGAAGCCTTTAAGGAAGACACGTTGTATTACCGCTGTGAGTGCACAGGCCTGTTTCCGCGCTTGAAACATGCCGTGATTTCAACCTTGACGGCGCGCCGCGGCGAAGACGGCCACCGTGTCTTTTCGGTGCCGGCGCTCGTCGCACCTTATGTGGGCGCGACGACGGCCGTCTACGGCTGGTACCCAGGCCGCTATGGCGCCCAGGATGCGCTTCGGGTGGGCAACTACAGCCTGCTGGTGTATGCGGGCCAGAACATCGCACTGGAGTTTTTCTATAGCGGACCCCACTCCCTGCTTTCTCGCATGCACTTGAACAACACGCACGGGGCGCCCGATCAGGGTCCAAATCGGTGAGCGACCAGAAACTCATGGCGGTTGCAGGCGTGAGCCCACCAGTTCCCGCGCGGCGAGGCTTAGTCATGCCCCGAACTCTGATTTTTTCCACAGGACTGATCAACGAGTTTCTCGAGTGGTTTGGCGATCTGGGCATATTTTTCTGGCAAGTTGTGCGGGCTGCCGTTACGCCGCCATTTGAATTCCGCGAACTGTTTCGACAACTCGACGAGATTGGATCAAAGTCCCTGCCGCTGGTCGCTCTGGCCGGCGCCGCCACCGGGGCCGTACTCTCTTTGGAAGCCCGTTACAGCCTGACGCGATTTGGCGCCAAATCACTGCTTCCGGCGGCTATTGTGTTCTCCGTCATTCACGAGACCGGTCCGATCATCACCGGTCTGGTGGTGAGTGGCCGAGTGGGCGCTGGCATTGGCGCGGAGTTGGCGTCGATGAAAGTGACCGAGCAGATCGATGCCATCGAGGCGTCGGCGGTCAACCCTTATAGGCTGCTGGTGGCGACCCGCATTCTGGCTTGCATCCTGATGCTCCCTTTTCTGACTCTCGCTGCCGACTTATGCGGCTTGATCATGGGATGGGTTGCGCAGGCCCTGGTTGAGCCACTTTCGTTACACCAGTTCATCAATAGCGGTTTTAAAGGCGCCGATTTCAACGATTTCCTGCCGCCTACGTTCAAGACCGCTGTGTTTGGCTTGATCATTGGGTTAATCGCGTGTTTTCAAGGAATGCGGACACAGGGTGGTGCCGCGGGCGTCGGCCGTGCGGCCACGAGTTCGGTAGTCTTGTCCTCGCTGTTCGTGATCCTGGCCGATGTCGTACTGGTGAAAATCATTATCATATTTTTCCCATGAACATTGATTAAACAACTTGTGAAGCGGGTATGGACACACTCGATCAAATTGCGATGAAGCCCGGAGAAGCCGCTGAAGACGGCGGTGTGCCAGTTGTCGCCGTCGAGGACTTGCATAAGTCCTTCGGAAGTCAAAGGGTGCTAAATGGGATTAGCTTGACCGTGAGCCGCGGCGAGACGCTGGCGGTGCTGGGACGCAGTGGTACGGGTAAGAGCGTATTGCTGAAGCTCATCATCGGACTGCAGCAACCTGACTCGGGATCAGTTCGCATCCACGGTCAAGATATCGCGGGGCTGGCTCTCGATCGAATCGGCGAAATCAGGAAGAAAATGGGTTTTCTGTTCCAGCACGCCGCACTTTACGATTCGCTGACCGTCGCGCAGAACGTGGCCTTTCCGCTGCAGCACCATAAGAAGAACATGTCGAGGTCCGAGCAAGACGACCGGGTCAAGGAGCTACTGGCGGAAGTGGGCATGGACGGAGACCTTAATAAGATGCCTTCGGATATCTCGGGCGGCATGCAGAAACGAGTAGGGCTGGCGCGTGCGCTGGCTTTAGCGCCGGATATCCTGCTGCTCGACGAGCCTACAGCGGGTCTCGACCCCATCAGTTCCGCGGAGATCGATGATTTGGTCCTCAAGCTCCAAGCGGAACATCACATGGCGTCGATTGTAGTGACTCACGATCTGCACAGTGCAAAGACGATTGCAAACCGTCTGGCCCTGCTCAATGAGGGTCATGTGGTGATCGAAGGCAACTTTGAAGAGCTTCAACATAGTGATGTCGAGTTTGTTCATGAATTTTTAAAGCATTCGTAGGAGAACATATGTCGAGAGCGGCGCGATTAGGAGCATTCATCGTTGCGACCCTGGCAATTCTCGTGGCCGGTGTCTTCATCATCGGAGGCAAGCAATATCTTTTCAGCTCCACGTACCAATTGAAGGCGCAATTCGACAATGTGGTGGGGTTGGACGCCGGAGGCGATGTGCGGGTGGGCGGGGTCCACAGTGGAACCGTGCGCAACATCATGTTACCTCACAAGCCGGGCGAAAAGGTCACTGTAATCATGGATCTCGGCAGGTCAACGCACGAGATCGTCAAGCAAGACTCCGTGGCCTCAATCGAAACCGAAGGGTTGTTGGGCAACCAGTATATGGCAATCTCGTTTGGATCTGCTCGGTCAGCCGACGTGCGAGATGGCGATATCATTGCCAGCCGGGCGCCACTCGAAATGTCAGACCTGCTCAAAAAGACGAGTGACATTCTGGATAGCAGCCAGCGAGCCATTCAGAACGCCACTCAAGCGACGGCGAATTTAGACTCGATAAGTGCCAAAATCGATGGGGGTCAGGGAACCGCAGGAGCGCTGGTCAACGATAAGCAGCTCTATAACAACCTCGAACAGACGACGGGTTCGATGCGTGACACGATGGCCCAGGCGCAAGCAGGAGTTACCGACTTTCAGGAGAATATGGAAGCCCTGAAACACAACTTTTTCCTGCGCGGGTATTTCAAGACCCGCGGCTACGAAGATTCCGCCGAGCTGACAAAGAATGAAATTGAAAGGCTGCCGGAAGGCACCCCAATCAAGGAATTTACGTACTCCGCAAAGCAGCTTTTCGATAAGCACGATTCGGCCAAGCTGAAGAACCAGAAATCTCTAAACGCTGGCGGCGAGTTTCTGGCGAATAACCAATTCGGGGTTGCGGTGGTTGTAGCATCCACCGGTATGGAAGGCGACACACAGAAAGAGTTGGTGCTAACGGAAGCGCGGTCTATGGTTGTCCGCGAGTATCTGGTCGAAAACTTCGGCTTCGATGATCGTCAGCTTAAAACCCTGGGAATCGGTAAGCAGACGGGCACTAATTCGGATGTTGGCTGGGGTACTGTGCAGATTTTCATTTATCCAGCCGGGACCGAGATCCCACCCAACAAGCACATCCCTGTCGGTATTTCATCCAACACAACCGCAGACCAACCGGTGCAGACTTCTGCGGCCGCAACACCGAAACCACAGTAGCGGCTCCTGTGACCGGCGAAAGCCGGGATGGCCCGCGCAATCGACCGATCTCCGATAGGTCTCCGAATGGTTTTTTCGGGAAAGTCCCGTTGGTGGTCACAGCCAACCCATCAGGGCGCGGGGATGTAATCGTGTGCTACCCCGGACTTGCGGTCTCCCACGTTTCACATAGTTGTGAACGTCAAACATCGGTTTTTAGCTCACTAAAATCGCAACCGGAAGTACCTTAAAATGAGTGCCCTTTTACGGCGATGAGCGCAGGGGGTTTTCGCTCATCTGTTGAAGTTTGCTGTAGACCACATCCTTCAACAAATCGTGCGCCGACTCCATGAGTCTTGGGCGGCGAGGCCGGAAGGTCTTAACGGGGCAACACTCAAGGCAATCAAGCTAAGAATCCGAGCCGGAGGTATCTCGCCATTCGGTCGTTAGATATTGTAGCTGAAGCTCGGATGATAGCGGATCACGGATCAGAAACATTCCGGATTTTCGCTGCCGCTCGAAAACTAGGTTGAACCTTGCCGGGAATTCAGCTTTCGGAGCGGAGTGGCCCCGGGCTCGTATTAGGCATGTCGGCCAACCGCGCCAGTTACCAGCCACAGGAAAATATCGCTGATGAGCGCAGGCTGCCCTGCAAGAGCGGTATAAATTGCGATTACTTCATTCCCCATCCTCCAATCTTACCCCCATACCATGCGCCCTGATGTGGTCGAATTCATCAAAGACTGCGATTGGTCTCAGTGACGCCTGCGCCCGTTTCTCTTGTTTGAGTAAGCGCAGCTCTTCCGCCGTAGTTATGGTCACCGGAAACGTAGTGGTCATGTTCTCCTCACGATTAATTGCTCTATGGCGTCTCCAAATCCCAACCCTGTGCAACCTCGCCGACGCCAGCACTGCACGACGTCGCCCCTGCACCCGTCAACCCGCTTGAGCGGCGAGATTCTATTCTTGGCGCCTTTGCATTCAACAAGCTGGGAATGAACTGCTGTCGCGGTAACTCGAAAAATGTTTCGCTCCGATCCCAATACGGTAAGCCGCAGCGCGCGCAGACTCTATCTCTGGCACGTAATGCACATGTCCAGTAGTGTTTAGCGTAATTACCACAGACGCTCATGTTCCGGTATCCTCTAAACTGTCAGTTTGAAATCCGAACCAATGCCGGACGATGCCCAACCAGAATTCCATTTGAATTCCCAAGTGGCTGAAAGAGGAAATCATAAGACCCACCTCGGGTCGTGTCTGATCAAGATTGCTCACTATCGCGACAAATCTCAAGGCTGTGGCCTGCTCGCCCCCGAAGCCTCATGCCAGCTCAAGTCTCTGCAACAGCATTCCGGCAAACTGTATCGAATCCGAAATGGTATCGACCACCTTTGGCGTGATCGCAGCAACGATGCAAGCCGCAATGAACAGCGCCCTGTTCTTTCTCCCGCCCTCTGTCCATGGTGACTAGACCATGGGAAAAAAGCGAAAATTAATCCTGCGAATGAGCCGCAACCGTTCCGCTTTTGGGGCGTTACCCGACGTGACATTGATGACGGCCATCTCGGTTCCGCAAAACAGAATCCAAGGCATCCATTCCAAATTGCTTGCGGCACCCGTCGCTGAATCTGGCCTGACCAGCCCCATCTCTGATCTCCTGATTGCGATTACTGGAGTAATTACTCTATATTCGACCAGCCATTTGCGAAAACCTCTCCTTGCCTCTTTGAAAAATTTATGTCCGTTACCAGACAAAGCAAGGTGTATAGTTTGAGAGGATCAATGGGTTTGACCTGATCCGCGCACATGCAATGGGTTAGCTTGCGTGGTTCATATAGTTTCGATGACGTCGGCACGCGAGCTTTCGCCGCTGCCAACCAAGGGATCGTGCTTCTGAGGTCATACATCGACGAGCACTCGATGCACATACGTTACCCTGCAAACCCTCAAGTAGGAGATTCCCATGGCCGTCAAAAACCCTGTCGTCGCGGAGAAGAAAGAGCGGAAGACTTCAGCTAACCAGCACGCGCGCGCGCCCGGGTACAGTTCATCGAGCGACACTCAACCCGGGGGGAATGCGTTGACTGAGCGGACTGCCAGGTTCGATCCTCACTTTCTGGCCAAACTCGGAGTTGGAAAGACCAGTCGGGACTACAAAGGCGACGAGTCCGTCTTCTCGCAAGGAGACGCCGCGGATGCTGTGTTCTACATCCAGAGCGGCAAGGTAAAACTCACGGCTGTATCCGCGCAGGGCAAAGAAGCCGTGGTCGCCATTTTGCCGGAGGGTAGTTTTTTCGGCGAGGGCTGTCTGGCGGGCCAACCGCTTCGCATGGCCGAGGCAAGCGCACTCGAACCGAGCACCATCATTCGGGTAGAAAAGCTGGTGATGGTAGGTCTACTCCATCGGGAACCGGAATTTGCCGAACGCTTTCTCGGCTACCTGCTTTCCCGGAATATTCGCATGGAAGCGGACTTGGTGGATCACCTGTTCAATTCCAGCGAAAAACGCCTCGCTCGGCTTCTCCTGCTAATGGCTAACTTTGGACAGGAATCCAAGCCGATCCCACTCATCGCGAAAATGAGCCAAGAGACTCTCGCCGAAATGATCGGTACAACCCGCTCGCGAGTGAGTTTCTTTCTAAATCGGTTCAGGGACTTGGGCTTTATCGACTACAACGGCGGTGGCATGCACGTTCACAGTTCCCTGGTCAGTGTCGTGCTTCACGACTAGGGGCTTCGCTTAAATCTTTTTTGAATCCATGGGATACCTGCGTCCCTCGTAACCGAACCAAGCCCGTGTCAATTCGGAGTGCGCCATCTGTCCCGCACGGTGCAAGCGCCGAGGTGGGTACTGAACTGAATCGTTACCGTGCCATCAAAACCGGCACCCGCGGATGAGGCTCGTACATCTTGTGATTTGTCCAGCGAGCTTATATCCACCGTGCCACCTCGCGGGAAGTGGTTGAGACATACCGTATATCGAGGGTGCGCTTTGCAAGGTCACGGCTGGACGAGGTTACACCCCCGCCCAGTCGACGCCATTTCAAGCCGTCGAGCAGGAGCATGTCTTTCACTTCATCCTTGAAGCGTTGGGTACTGACAGATAATAAGTGGAGGGGGCAAACGCAGAGCACCTGGCTTGGCCAGATGCTCACGTGCTCGCCTGTTCTTAGCGTTTGTTCTCGCCTGTATGGCCGCGCCCATCACGTACTTCATTCCCTTTGAAATGGGACATGTTCTCGGCATGCTTTGCTGGTTCGGCTTTCTCGCCACGTTGTGGTGTCGCGCCTTTATAGTCGTGTTCAGGGTGATAACTGTTATTTACGTGGCCACGGAAGTTATCGCCGCCATGAAACCACGGACCGGCACCGACGAAGACGCCTCCGGTAAACCATTCCGGACCGTAGTAGCCGGAGGGAGCGCAGCCATACGGAGAGGCGTCATAGTACCCGTAAGGACATTCAGGGGCGACTCCAATGTTAATGCTGACCCCAGCCTCTATTTTCGGAGCGGCTACCATGAAGCAAATTGCGGCAACGCTGGCTAGTGCAAAATATCCAAGTCTGTTCATTAGTTCTCCTCGTCATCGTGAATGCAGTCATCCACTGCCCTACGAGGATCGTCTAGTCACGACACCATGTCTGTATCGTTTTGCACACAAATGCAAAATCCGCTAATTATGGCCGGCCTCCTCTAGACGGATCGACATCCGCAACGCTGTGGCGGACGTGCACACTGACAATATCTATCGCCAGGTGCGACTACCGCAATTCAGAACTGTAAAGAGGCGCGTTCCTCCGCATTTGCTTTCGGCTTGCTACTCAGGCCGACGATTACCGGCACAGCAGTGAACCTGGATGCGGGCATCCAGTGTTCCTCCAGTGACCGGAATATATGTACGTCTCGCATACGTACGTCTCGCATGACGCGTTTGACTATGTGAGCAATTCTGAACAGACGTAGGGTTTTGTGCTTGGTAGCTTTGGAAATGCCGGGCACGAGAGAGTGGCTTACAGGCGGGCTGACCGCACTCAGCTACAGGCAAATCGGTCACGACATCGATCCATGACCCTACAGGGTAGAAAGAGAGTTAAAGATGGTTGGTACGCTGAAAGAAAGCACACAGAATTCCGTCGTTGCAGTTTTCGCGCAGCATTCTGGAGCAGAGAACGCAGTCAAAGAGTTGAAGGATAGCCGGTTCGACGTCAAGAAGCTGTCGATTGTTGGAAGCGATTACCATTCGAACGAAGATGTGGTCGGCTTCTACAACACAGGCGACAGGATGAAGTACTGGGGCAAAACGGGCGCATTCTGGGGTGGGCTGTGGGGCATGTTATTTGGAGCGGCGTTCCTGGTCATCCCTGGTATAGGTCCGATCGTTGCTGCGGGTCCCATCGTGGCCTGGATCATCGGCGCTTTGGAAGGCGCGGCTATGGTTGGCGGAATAAGTGCGTTGGGGGCGGGACTGTTCAGCCTCGGTATCCCGAAGGACAGCGTGGTGAAGTACGAGACTTCGATCAAAGCCGGAAAGTTCTTGCTGATCGCGCACGGAACTGCCGATGAAGTCCAGCAAGCTCGTAGCGTTCTGCAAAGCACCGGAGCCGAAGAAATCAACGTGCATCAACCGCCCGTGGAAGCTACGCGGGTAGCTTAGACATCGTGAGATGCGTTGTCCGCGACACTTGGCCAGCAATGTGCAACCTGCCGCGGACACGCGACTCAATGTCTACGCTGACGTAATTTGTCCGTTGTGGATGTCCCGAGCAACCGCAGATTGATATCCACGAAAGCACTAACCGCTCAAGCGGTATCGAGGACGGGCTAGATATTGTTCGTGACGCCGTCCTGACCGCCGAGGAGAGCAAGACAAGGAAAACGACATGGAGCTTCTACGTCACCTATTTACGATGGAGCCGTTGCTCGCGCTTTTCGCGACCATCGCACTCGGGTATCTGGTTGGAAAGATCAAAATCGGCAGCTTCGTCTTGGGTGGTATTGCCGGGACCCTGTTGGTCGGCGTTGTCATTGGACAGCTTGGCATCAAGATAGACAGTGGCATTAAGGCCATATTCTTTGCCTTGTTCATTTACGCTGTCGGATTTCAAGGTGGGCCTCAGTTCTTCCATGCGCTCAACAGGCGGTCGCTTAACCAGTTGGCGTCCTCTTTCGTCATGTGCTTCACGGGGCTGCTCTGTGTCGTACTGGCTGCTCGAATGTTCGGGTTGGATCGAGGGATGGCGGCTGGACTTGCTGCCGGCGGGCTCACCCAGTCTGCGATTCTTGGCACAGCCGGAGATGCAATTGCCAAGTTAGGACTTTCTCCTGCATTAATCAAGACCATGCAGACCAATGTCGCGGTCGGTTATGCGGTTTGTTACATCTTTGGCTCGCTCGGGCCGATCATCATGGTCAGTTGGTTTTTACCGATGGTGATGAAATGGGATATTCGCCAAGAGGCCGTGAAGCTCGCGAAACTCATGTCC
>JBEKQP010000143.1:0-11542 GCA_049519595.1 Candidatus Korobacteraceae bacterium
GCTTCCGGCTTCATCTTCCACTTCCTTGAGCACGACTGCACCCTCGGGATCATCCGAGGCGCCGCCCCCGGCGAGTACGAGTTGGCAATCGACATACTTTTTCGCGAGCTTGTAAGCCTGGATCACGCCCACCGGGTCCTTCAGCCGGTCGAAGCGCGAGATTTGGGTCACGATCGGCCGTTTGCGATCGATGCCGAAGTCGTCGCAGACTTTATCGAGATAAGAATCGTCCAGCTCCTTGTTCTTTTCTGAGAGCGCATCGATGCAGGGATAGAACAGGTACTGCGGGATCGAAAGCTGGCGGGCGAAGGCGGGCGAGGAAAAGATCGTGGCATCGTACTGCTCGACCATCGGCCGAAGGAATCCCCAGACGTCGGGATGCGGGTTGGACAAGTCAATGTGACAGCGCCAGATCCATTTGCCGCGCGTGTTCTGCTTGCTGGCGATGAGGCCCACCGGTTGCGGGTCGTGGATGACGACAAAGTCTTCGACGAACTCCATGCGCCGGCGGTTCTGCTCGTTGTAATGGAGGAATATCTCCTTAGCATCTTTCGTCAGGTTGTATTCGCCGCCGTGCAGCGCGTTGTGAAATCCTTTGGTCACTTCGAAGAAGTCACTGCCACCGGTGATGACCTCCCACTTGGTGGAGACGCCGAGTTCATTCATGAGCGGGATAAGCTGGCTCAGAATTTCCGCAACCCCACCACCCACGGCAGTCGAATTCACCATTTTGAGCGACTTGTCACGCAGACGTTGCGCCAGGTAGCGCAGCTCGTCAATGTAGGCCTGTCCGATGATGGGAGCGTAGTCTTCCAGCCTGGGCGGAGGCGCCGGTACCGGTGGAGTCTCGCTAATGCGCGGATGCTTGCGCCGTTCGCGGAGTGGAGATTCCACGTCGGGCGCAGATGGAATCTCTTTGGTGGTGGCGTGCTCTTCCTGGATATGGTCATTCATTGCGCGCTTTTGCTCCCTGCTCGATTTCGCTTCGTCAGTACAAGCCCGGGGCGTTTCGGGGCACTACATTGCGAACTGGATGTCGCGAACAATCTGCCGGCGCACATCCTGAAGCGTGGCGGTGTAGATGTCGACCCGGTTCAGGCGGTCCGCCAGCGGCCCCATGTCCATTTCCTGATCCAGCCACACGGAGAAGTCGTTGGAATTAAGCTTCAAGCGCAGGCGAGCGTCGATGAAGTGATAGTGAATGCTGTTAAGACTGACTTTTTCGAGCCCATCGGAAAACTCCTGCAAGTTGCGAGCAACAATGGTGGTGGGAATTACGATCGTGTCAGAGGCGCAAAAATAAAACGGTTCCATCGCTGCGCGCTCGCGGGCGCGCGAATTTGTCTTCAAGTAAGCTTCAACGATGGCGATGATGTGCTCTCGCAACTTCGAAATAGACGTGAATTCCCGGATATCCAATGAAGCCAGCCGCTCGGCCAGGCCAACTTCGTTGCAGGACTCGAAGGCCCAATGCGCGAAGTCATTGGAGAAACCTTCCATGATGAAATGATGTTCCTGCAAGGTGCGGAAGGTATGCTGAAAAATCGAGTCGTCCGGGCAGGTGTGCAATCCTTCCAGCAACTCGCCCAAGCTTCTGGCCTGCTCACGCTCGATACGAACCAAGTTGGCAGCAGTATTGAAGTAGAACGGCGATTTCGCCCAACGCTGCAATTTTGCCGACGGCAGTTGTGCAGTTACCACCAGATGTTTCCTCCCCGATCCTGACTGAGCGCGCCTGTGTTACCCCGGATTTGTTTCTGAATAGACTTAAGCTCGCCATGAGCGCAAAAGCACGCTGCGTGGAGCCACAGACACAGCCCAACCAGTGTAAGTGCGCGTGAGTTGGAGACTTTGTGTTGGATGCGGTCCGCGAAGGGTCTGTTGGTCAACGGAACGGCAATCGGAGTGAGTTTCTGCGCGGCAAAATCAGGAACACTACATCTTTGTTGAAGGCCCGCACTCTGATGGTCGCATCGCGATCAGAGTGTTATGAATTTGGGGTGCATCATCCCTGGTTTTATTTTAGCTGTGAGGTTCGTGCGCTTTGTCGTCGTGTGGGCGCTCTGAGCGCCCTTGAGGAGGAAAAAGCAAATAGGAGAGAACAACCGCGGCGAGGATCATCCATCCCAGGCTCTCTCTCGCCGCCACCTGCTCGACCCGGATGCTGCCAAGAGGAGGGTAGAGTCGATGGGCAAACACCACGGCCGCCAGTAGCGACCCCAGGACGCTGACGATGAGTCCGAAACGGGCCGACAAGACGATGAGAACGAAGACAAACCCAAGGGGTACAAGCAGCCGGAAGTTCGAATGCGAGAAAAGACCGGCGGCAATGAAAGCTGCTGCCAAAGCGAGAAAAAGTCCAGTCAGAGCCCGCAACGCATCTAAGACCTTACTGCGCAATGAAATCACCTCGTTGTTGGCAGGAAAGAAGATAAGAGCACTTTCGTGTTACCAATCGATCAACAACCGAGCTTGACCTAGAATGGCATAGATTCAGGGTCACGCCGCAAAAATCGAGGGCTCGCCAAGTCACCGGGAATGGGTTTCGCAGCGGTTCAGAGTAGATATGTCCAGGGCCGGGGGTTCACGGAATACGGCTTCCACGAAACTCAGCCCTGGCGGCGGCTGTTCAGCCCGGCAGCAGCCATCAAAAATCAACAGCCGCTCGGGGTTTCGCTGGATTTATCGCCGAGCTATTGTCAAAATTGGGATGGATTGGAAAGGCCCCGCGTCTCACCGCTTCTTTGCTCATGACAAACGGAACTGAAGGGCTGCTGTTACAGCTATTTACGATATTTGTATGGGCGAAGGTGTTCGGCGAACTGTTCGAACGCTTGCACCTGCCCTCCGTTCTAGGAGAGATCCTGGCCGGTATCGTACTGGGGCCCTACGCGACGCAGTTTGTTATTCCCACGCCCACGGTCTTTTCGATTGCCGAAATTGGCGCAATCTTTCTGCTATTCACGGTGGGCCTAGAGACGAATCCCAAGGACCTCATCAGTGTCTCGCGTCTATCTATGCGGGTAGCCGTCGGCGGAGTGGCTCTAACGTTCATTGCGGGCTTCTGGTTGATGCGGGCCGACGGCCAGCCAGTCAACGAGTCGGCATTTGTGGCCGCCGCCATGGTGGCGACCAGTGCCGGGATCACCGCCCGCGTGCTACGCGATCTGAATGTGCTGAAGTTTCGGGTGTCGCGCATTGTGCTTGCCGCCGCGGTGTTTGACGATATGCTCGGCATGATCCTGCTCGGCATCGTGGTGAGCGTGGCGACGGGCGCGGGAATCCGCTGGCTGCACCTTGGCTTGGTGATCGCGGAGGCTGCCGGTTTCGCCGTGTTCATGATCTATTACGGTCCGCGGCTGGTGCGCCGCATACGACCCGGATTGCAACGAATGCAAACTCACGATGCTCCACTGGTGCTGGCGCTTGCCATCTGCCTCGGTCTTTCCGTGGTGGCCACCAAAATCGGCATGGCCGCCATCATCGGCGCCTTTTTTGCGGGTTTAGCATTTGCGGACTTCTCGCCGGAGTGGAACCTGGAACCGCGCGCGCAGGCAATCAACCAGTTTCTCTCGCCATTTTTCTTCTTCACCATGGGGTCTCGGCTGCAACTCTCAGTCTTTTCGCGAGAGGTGGTCGTCATGGGGTTGGCCATTTCTTTGCTAGCGATCATTACCAAGATGCTAGGCTGCGGCTTACCGCTTTTCCGCGAGGGCTGGATGACGATGCTGCGCGCCGGTGTCGGCATGACGCCCCGGGGAGAGGTAGCGCTCATCGTGGCGCTCGTCGGCTTACAGATGAATATGATCTCGCAGCGGAGCTACGCCTTGGTGATTATGATGACGGCGATTACTACCATCCTCCCGCCGCCAGTGCTTCGCATACTGTTCCGTGAAAAAGTCGCCGCGCTGTCGCCCTCGGGCGAAGCCGGCAGCGAGGTGGAGGAGTCGCTGCATGGCGGCATCGGATAACCGCGACGAGCGTCCAGGTGGCGTAGCGGTCGCGATTCTGGTCCTGTTACTGGCCGGCTTCTGGGTGGAATTCCGGCATTCCGCAATCGCGCAACCGCTGGAAGCGCACATCGTATCGGCATTCCTCTGCCTTGCCCTGTTGCTTGCCCCACTGTGGTTGTTCGGATTTGGGGCTGCAAATATCCTCCGAACCGCTCTCGGAAAGCGCTGGCAGCGAGTAGCCATGGCTTCGCTTGGCTGCCTGCCGTATTTGTTCTTCTCCATTCCGCGGCATGAGTTCCATTGGCCTCTGGCGGCGGCCATGGCCGGCTTTCCGGTCGTGCTTGCGGCCTTGCTCGTGTATCCGGCGTTCGAGCCGCGCTTCAATTGGCGCGATGCCGTGGTTTTGCTGACGATTGCAGCCGTCCTCGAATTGCGGCTGCTGTCGCCCGCCTGGCCTTACACGGGGTTGGGAAGCCTGCCCAAGCTCTACCTTGCCGATGTGGTGCTCTACATTTATCTGGTGGTGCGCGGAATAGATGGAATGGGATATTCGTTCACTCCCAGCGTACGAACTTTCGTGATCGCGGCGCGCGAATGGGCTTTTTTTGCCCCGTTCGGCATTGGTCTGGGGCTGGCCCTGAAGTTCATTGCTTTCCACCCCCGGCTGCCCTCGCCCGCGCACGCTGCCGCGGCCGTGCTCGTCATCTTTCTGTTAACCGCTGTGCCGGAAGAGCTTTTCTTTCGGGGCATTCTCCAGAACCTGCTGGAAACCCGTCTCGGACGAACCGGGGCTCTCATCCTTACATCCGTGCTATTTGGCCTTTCGCACTTCCATAAAGGCGCCGCGTTCAATTGGCGATACGTTTTGCTCGCCGCGATTGCCGGAATCTTCTATGGCCGTGCGTGGCGCGCCGAGCGAAAGGTGCTGGCATCCTCGATCACTCACACCGCCGTCGATGTCATCTGGGGCCTCTGGTTCAGGTAGTTTCGCGGCGCATGCGCAAGGGCAGAGCAGTGGGGACAGTGTTGTGATTCAAAGAGAAACGACCCCACCCTAACCCAACTACGGGCTTAGAATGGGGCGCCCAGCTAGCCGGCGCTCCGGTCGCCATGACCGATGTGCCGGCAAAGAAACCTTTCTAATCCGGTATCAGCCGGGACAGTAGCGCAATTTTCGCCGTGTCTTCCACCAGGTCGGCCAAGTTGTACGCCATCGTCAGGTCGGCTCCCATACTGAACATGCCATGGCGTTCCATGAGAATTACTTTTGCCTCTGGATAACGCAGCAGCCCCTCTTCGACAATCCGATGCAACTCCACCGATCCAGATGGCGCATGGCCGACCACTGGAACGCGCTTTAGAATCGTCATCGCGCCATCGGTGAGTAGCGGCAACTCTTTGCCGCGGACGGCGAAGGCCGTGGCGAACGGCGGATGCAGGTGCACCACCGCCCCAACCTGCGAACGCAGCCGGTAAGCGCACACATGAAATCCGGTTTCCTTGGAGGGACGGCAGCCTCCGTACGCCTCCAGAACTTCTCCCCGCAGGCTGACCCGGACAATCGTTGCCGGCGTTATTTCACCCAGCGAAACGCCGGTGGCTGAAATCAAAGCCTCTTCTTTGTCGGGAATGCGGACGCTGATATTGCCTCCGGCTCCGCCGACCAGACCCCGGTCGTAAGTTCGTTGACAAATTTTCTGCAATTCTTCTGCACAACGCACGACCACCGCGTCCGTCTGCCCTGCGATCTCTCCTTCACCGATGCCCGCCATAGTCATACCTGCACACTTTCCTGATTGCGCTTGTAGAAATTCGGCGTGCGAGCAGAGCCTGCAGAAACATCAAAGATGGCTCGACTTCGCACGCCATGACAGTCTGAGGTTACCGACCGCCTTCCACTACCCTCTCCAGAAACGACCCGGCCAATCTCTTTTTTCGGCGGGCACCTGGAACGGGAACTTTTTAGCCTCTTCCAGGAATGCGGCCAAATGATCGCTGATGCGCTCAAAAACTGCAACGCCCTGCTCCACGCTGGAACGTTGCGGGTTGCCGATAGTCGCTGTATCCGAGTACTCGTGATGCAGCATCGGAATGAAAATGTTCTCCGAGCCCTGGAAGATCACGGTGTTGGTTCCGTCGCGCTTGGAAAACTTCGGCCCCATCCACTTGGGAGCGTGCGCCCGGTCGGGCTTGCCTCGTTCCATCATGATGGAACCTTCATAAATCCCCTTTTCCTTCATGTACGCCATGCAGGTAGAGGTCTCCAGCTCGCCGGCATGCCAACCCGGAGTTTCCTCGGCTGGACCGGTCATGAGGTCGGCTACGACCGCGCACTCCCGCTCGGTAGGGGTCTTATAAAAGGCGCAGAAGCAACCGGTCTCCGCTCGCAACGTGCGCAGCACCTCTCCCTGTGGCTGCATGTTTGTGCCGTGGTGCGAAACAAAGATCAGCTTGTTGAAGCCGGAAAAAATCAGGCTGCGCCCAATTGCGTACAGCACGTGCCGGTAGGTTTCAAACGGCAGGGAAACGGTTCCCGTGCCCCAACCCGCTTCTCCCATATGGTGTGGCGAGACGCCAAAAGGCATCAGCGGGGTGTAAGGAACTTTGGCCTTCACAGCCGCCCGTTCCACGCTGCCCATGGTGGTGTAGGAATCGACGCCGAGGGGCACGTGATGGCCGTGCTTCTCCATGCTGCCGATAGGGATCATGACCACATCGTTTCCAGCCTTGATCCACGCGGCCACATCGGTCCACGGCACTTCCAGAAGATCATATTTTGGTAGCGTTGCCATTCTTGCTTTCTCCTTTGGAACTGATGGAACTTGTTTTCCTGCTGACGGCCATTCCGTGAAGTCGCCGCGCAGGCAGCCCGACAAACGCTCTGCGTTCGTGGGCAGTTCGGTGTTGATGGCCGCGGATTAGGAGCTGTGCACCTTCACCACGACCTTGATAGCGTCTTCGATTCTTTCGCGACAATACTTCAACGCGGTCGGCAACTCCGCCAGCGGGAAGGTGTGCGTGTGCAGCAGCTTGGCGTCGAACCGTTTCTGCTTCATGAGCGCTGCCGCCCGGTGGGTCGCGCTCTTGCCTTCGCCGCGAATACCGAACAAGTAGATATTGTTGCGCGTCAGTTTTGCCAGGTCCACCAGCACAGGCGCCGACGGGTATGAGGCCAGGCATATCTTGCCGCCACGCTTGACCATATCCAACGCCTCGTTGAGAGCCCCGGGATTGCCCGAGCACTCCATGACATAGTGAACCCCCTTGCCGCCGGTAATCCGACTCACCGCTTGCACCGGGTCCTCGTTCCTGACGTTGATGACATAATCGGCGCCCAGCTTCAGACCAAGCTCCAATCGGGCATCGCGAGTGCCGGTCAAAATTACCGGGTCGGCACCCAGCGCTTTGGCAACCGCTACTGCCATCAGTCCGATGGGGCCGGGGCCGGTGACGACCAAGCTTTCTCCCGCGATCAATCCGCCGAGCGCGTCCAACCCGTACATGGCTGTCCCGGCCGTCACAATCAGCGTAGCCTCTTCGTCACTCATCCAGTCGGGCACATGCACCAGCGTATTGATGTGGTTGATCGCGTATTCGGCAAAGCCTCGGTCGGTGGTGAAGCCGTTGGCTCGGTGTCCTTTGTTGTGTTCACCGTAATTCTTGCCGTAGTTCAGGCAGGAGGTGTACATACCTGAGCGGCACCTTTCGCAGCGCCCGCACCCGGCATGGATTTCGACCGCGACGCGATCGCCGACACTAAACTCGTCGACCCCCGTACCGAGTTTGACCACCGTGCCCATGTATTCGTGGCCCGGGGTGAACTGCTTGTTGAACGGAAGACCGCCCTCGATCGTTGCCGGCACTCCCCGGGCAATGATCTCAACATCCGTCCCGCAAAAGGCGCAGGCATCGATCCGCAGCAAGACTTCGGCCGCTCCCGGCTCCGGCACCGTCTTTTCCATCAGCCTGAGCTGCTCCGGACCATCCAGAACCCAAGCCTTCATCGTCGCCGGGACGGTAAAACCACGCCTGTCAACCGTTCTTGCCATCGCCATATTCATCGCCACTCTCCAGTATAAGTTCGAGACGGTGCCCAAGGTAACGCGCCGAGGTCAAGCCATGCTATCCGCCGCAAAGGTTCATTTGGCTGTTGTTCGGCGCTGACCGGCTTTTCGCCCGGCACTAACCGGGCTGCCTATCGCACTGGAAGGCTGCTGTTTCGCCAGAAACTCCATCAGCAACTGACAGCAGTGCTCGGCAAATGCCCGGTCATTGATATGCAGCGGAAGCTTGTGCACCGCTATGTCCTTGCGCAAAGTACGCGTGAGCGACTGCACAAAAGCCGCATCGGCCGAAGCATCATGCAACGGCCCCCCGGGAGCGCCATAGATTGACCAGCCCTTCAGCGGCAAGACCATGGCAACCGGACCCTTGGCCCGATTCAACCGTTCGGCAAGGACGCGGCCCACTTTGGTCATCTCTTCGCGACTGGTCCTGACATTGGCGTTGGATTGGTTGTGCAAGTACATGCGTCTTCGCCGCAAACGCGCCGGAACCGTCTCGCGAGCTCCGAAGCAAAGATACTCGATGCCGCCCGGAGCCACCACCTGAGGGATACCCATCTCTCCGGCGGCAATCAGCCGCCCGCCTTCCAGCGGTTGGTAGATCCCGACTTTCAAAACCTCTTCCGTCAGCTCATGCGGCGTAAGTTCCAGCACCGCCGCCACGCGGCCGGCGCGAATCAATTGTTCCATGGCTGAGCCGCAGGCCCCCGAAGCATGGAAGGCCGCAATCTCGAATCCCGCGCCTCGCAGAATCTCCACCGATCTCGCCACCGCCGGGTGGGTGTTTCCTAACGCCGTGATTGCCACCAAAGGCCGGTTGGATGACACTGAAACCAACGGCATCGAAGCCATGCCGGCAATGGCCGCAGCCGCGTTTCGCAACACCGGCTCAAGCACCGGGTTCGGCCCGCCTAACAGATCGGCTACCGAAAACAACATGGCGATATCGCTGGTCCCTATGTAGGGACGCATGTTCCCCGAGGCAATCGTTGACACCACGAACTTGGGAACGCCCAGCGGCAGTTCGCGCATAGCGGCGCAGACGACGGCGGTACCCTGGTTTCCACCTATTCCAAGCACACCCGATAGCTCGGCCTGAGCCCAGAGCCTGTGCAATATCTCGCCGGCCCCGCGTCCGATCGTGGCCATGACTTCATCGCGCGGGCGGCCGGCCAGCCGATGGAGATCGGTGCCAGCGGCCTCGGCCACCTCAAAGCGCGAAATCTCCGGCAGAACTCCATCGGGCTCCGCCAGACCTACGTCGATCACCACCACGGACCGTCCCAATTCTTTGAGGCACGACTTGAGAAACGCGACCTCGCGCCCTTTGGTATCCAGTGTGCTTATTAGTGCGATCGGCATTGATGCTCGAAACTCTCTGATCAGACCAGATTCTGGAAGGTATACCCCGCGAAAGAGCTGGGCGTCCAGACCCACTCATTCGTCGACAAGAAATAGATTTGCGATTGAATACAATCGGTTCGAGCGAAACAATACGGTAGGCTGATTCCGCATGTCAAGGCAAAAGCTCCTCTGGCCTGCGAGCAGCCGCTGGATGGCCGACCGTACAGGTTGTGGTGTTCTATCGCGCGCCGCAATCCAGATTGCATTCATTTCTGCTGATTGATTCCTTCGACCGAATGATGTTCGGTCGGTTAGGTTCTCCGCGCCGTGTTGTTCGCCGCTAACCTGGGACGTTCTCGTATTTCCCTACATCGTCGGCCCGAGTATCCAGGGGGCGAACTCATCCTCGCCGGCGCCGTTCAGTTCGCTCTTGGTGCGCCGACCCGAGGCGGTTTCGACGAGCATCTGGAAAATCTGTTCGCCGGCCTGCTGCACCGACATGCCGCCGTCGAGAATCTCGCCGCAATTGAAGTCCATGTCGTCGCTCATGCGGCGATACATGGCGGAGTTGGTGGCCAGTTTGACCGAGGGGCTGGGTTTGCAGCCGTAGACGGAGCCGCGTCCGGTGGTAAAGCAGATGAGGTTCGCGCCGCCCGCGACCTGCCCAGTGGCGGAGACCGGGTCGTAGCCCGGCGTATCCATAAAGACCAGGCCGTGCGCGGTGACCGGCTGGGCGTACTCGATGACATCGGTCAAATTGCTGCTGCCGCCCTTGGCCGCTGCGCCGAGAGATTTTTCCAGAATCGTGGTCAAACCTCCGGCCTTGTTGCCGGGCGAGGGATTGTTGTCGATCTTGCCGCCATACTGCACCGTGTACTCCTGCCACCAGCGTATGCGTTCGATCAGCTTTTCCCCGACCTCACGTGAAACCGCGCGCCGGGTGAGCAAGTGCTCGGCACCAAAGACTTCCGGGGTCTCGCTCAAGATGGCCGTGCCGCCTTGCTGCACCAGCAGGTCCGAGGCGACACCGAGCGCCGGGTTGGCGGAAATTCCGGAATAGCCGTCGGAGCCGCCGCACTGCAGGCCGAGCACTAAATGGCTGAGCGGCATCGGCTGTCGCGTGACGCGGTTGGCCTCGGGAAGCATTTCGCGCACCAGCGCAACGCCGCGTTCGATGGTCGAGCGCGTGCCGCCGGCGTCCTGAATGTTGAAGGCATGCAGCCGGGCGGACTCCTTAAATTTTTCAGCTTCCATCAGGGGCGCGATCTGGATGGTTTCGCAGCCCAGGCCGATGAACAGCACGGCCGCGAAATTGACGTGGCGAATGTAGCCGGCCATCACGCGCTGCAGCAGTTCAATTCCCTGCGGCATGGCGCAGCCGGTCTTGTGCGTGATTGATACCACCCCGTCGACGTTGGGATAGGCTTCGAGGGCCGTGCCTCGAAACGCATCGCCGATGGCGCGGCAGACATTGGCGGAACAGTTCACGCTGCTGATCACGCCTATGTAGTTGCGCGTCGCCACGCGGCCATCCGGCCGCACAATGCCATCGAAGGTCAAGCGGGTTGACGGCTGGGGCTGCGGACGGACATCGGCGCAGAATGCATAATCGCGTTCGAAGCTGCCCATCGCCAGGTTGTGAACGTGCACGTGATCGCCTGGAGAGATCGGGCAGGAGGCGAAGCCGATGATCTGGTTATAGCGTCGCACGGGACTGCCGGCCGCGAGCTGCCGCACGGCGACTTTGTGACCCGCCGGAATCGGAGCGGTAGTGACAACTGTCCCGGAGGCGGCGGAGAGCGGAGTTCCGGGAGCGATGTCGCGCAGCGCAATGAGGACGTCGTCGTTTGCGTTAAGCCGGAGCACGAGCGGAGTTTGGCCCGCCCGGCCAATCATCTCTGGCGTGATTGCAACTTTGTCAGACATGGTCCCTCCAACATAATCCTAATTTGTTGCCGCCAGCCGCGCGATTGCCCGGTGCCCCCATACAGTATCAACTGTCACGGCTGGCAGCAATGGCGTCGGTTCAGACCTGTTGTACACTGGACTTTTCATCGACCTTTCAGGGATCGGCAAGTCCATGAGTGCAGGCAAATTCGGCGGGCAGAAGTCCATCCCAGCCGCGGGCGATTCCGCGCGGGATGAGCGCGCCACACTGTTGCGCAGTGCCCACCGCATCGT
>JBEKQP010000144.1:0-11495 GCA_049519595.1 Candidatus Korobacteraceae bacterium
ATACCTTGTCGGCGAACTCCGGGTCCAGCGCGCTGAGCGTATACTTCGCCGCCTCGGCGACGCTAAGTTCCATGTACTGCGGCGGAGAAATGATATCAGTGTTAATGTTGTCGCCGTACTTGAACACCTTGCCACGAACGATCATGCTATTCACAACCGTTACCTCCCTTTAAGAAGGCTCTTGGATCTTTAATCCGGCCCGCGATGGCGCTGGCTGCGACCGTCATCGGCGATCCCAGGTAGATGTTGGCCTTCGGGCTGCCCATTCTGCCGACGAAGTTGCGATTCGTCGAAGAGATACAGGTTTCACCGTCCGCCAGCAAGCCCGAATGCACTCCAACGCAGACGCCACAGGTTGGCGGCAGAATCACCGCGCCGGCGTCGAACAGAATCCCGAGAACTCCGTCTGCATTGGCCTGTTTCCAAATGGAACGAGAACTCGGTGACACCAGTAGCCTGACGTTCTTGGCCACCTTGCGCCCCTTCAGCAGGCGCGCCGCCGCCAGAAGGTCCTCATATCGTCCTCCGGTGCATGAGCCGAGATACGCTTGGTCAATGTCGACCGCTTGCACATCCGAAACGGCACTGACGTTATCGACTTCGTGAGGACAAGCCACAACCGGCACAAGGTCATCCGCGCGGAACTCGTACCGCGCGCAGTAAGTGGCGTCCGGATCGCTAAAGACCAGTGAGTATCCCGAACTGATGTTCTGACTCTCGAGGTACTCGACAACCTTTTTGTCCGGCGACATGAGGCCAACCTTCGCGCCCATCTCAACTGCCATGTTCGTGATCGCCAATCGTTGATCAAGGCTCAACGCGTCAATCGCGCACCCGGTAAACTCAACTGCTTTGTAGGTGGCGCCGGCGTGACCGATCACTCCAATGGTCTTGAGCGCGATGTCTTTTGCCATGACGCCGTCGGGCAATTTGCCGCTCCACTTCACCTGGATAGTTTCCGGCACCCTGAGCCAGGTTTTGCCCGTAAGCAATACACCAAGCATCTCGGTCGAACCCACTCCGGTCGCGAAAGCGCCCAAGGCTCCGCCCATACACGTATGCGAATCAGTGCCGAGCACCACCGTACCCGGCAGCACGTGTCCCTGCTCTACCATCACTTGGTGGCAGGGACCTTCCGATTCGTAGTAGTTGTCGACCCCATGATCCCGAGCCCATTCACGCGTGAACTTCACGATTGCCGCTTGCTTCACGCTTGCCGGCGGAGTGTAGTGGTCGGAAATGACGACGACCTTGCCCGGATCCCACACCTCGTCTTTTATGGATTTCATCTGGTCCGCAATTTCCACCCGCGGACCGAGAATGTCATCCATCATGGCCTTGGCAATATGGACCCAGAGAATCTCGCCCGCAGAAGTTTCCGCAATACCGGCCGCACTCGCCAGTATCTTCTCGGACATGGTCTTACCCATCGAACACCTCACTCGCAATCCTGCTGTCAACGCCCGCAAAACTACTTAAATACTGACTTCCTGACGTATACGTAACCATCCATGATTCGACGGGCGGTGCGATACACACCGATTCGCGTCAACTTGACCTGATCGTTCTTGTAAGTGGCTTCCGCTTCGACCGGAATGATGCCGCCAGGATGTCCTATCTGAACCGTCATTCTCGATTTAGCTTCCTCGCGTAACACCTCATAAGCAATCGTTCCCGGCGTCCTCACCGCCGCGCCGGTGCATACGGTTCCGGTCACGGGATAGGTCTTGTGCATTCTCAACATAAAAAGCAAGCGGGAGACGAGATCGACATCGGATGCCTTAACCTTCGCTCCGCTGATGGTCTGATAGTCGGCGGGTTCGCTGACAATCGCGAAGAATGGCTGGTACGGCGTCTTGGTAGCGGCATCTTCCGGTTTGTCGACCAGGCCGATCATGACGCAGGCCTCGCCGCGGATTCGCTCGATGAGTCGCATCAGGTTCTTGTCCGCCTCTATTTCGGCGGGCGACTCGATGCCCTTCATGCCAAGGCTCGAGGCATGAATAAAGACCAGCGGATTGGCCGCGTCGACAATTGAGACCGGATATCCCTTACCATCTATGCGAATACAGTCTTTGGCATTTCCCGTGGGCAACAGCTTGCCGGTGATTGCCCCAACCGTGTCCGACCAGTCGAGCGTAATCTTCGCGCCCGTTCCCGGACAGCCGTCGACTTTAAAGTCGCCTTCCACGACCGCGCGGCCATTCTTCACCGGAACCTCTGCAACCAGGATGTTGTTGCTGTTCGTCAGGTGAATCCTCACCGTCGTAAACGGCTCCTTGGGTTCGACTAGACCCTCATCGATGGCGAATGGACCGACGGCGGAGGAAATGTTTCCGCAGTTTCCGCCGTAATCGACAAACTCCGTATCGATGCTCACCTGCCCGAAGGTGTAATCAACGTCGGCGTCCTCCCGGGTTGACGGAGAGATGATCGCCAGTTTGCTGGTCAACACGTCGGCTCCGCCCAAGCCATCGATCTGGCGCACGTCGGGGCTGCCATAAATGGCGCGGATTACCGCATCGCGCTTCGCCGGGTCGCGTGGCAGTTCATTCTTCATGATGAACACGCCCTTGCTGGTGCCTCCGCGTACAATGGCGCACCGTAACATTTCCATTTCAGAATGCATTACAAACCCCCTCGATAATTAATCCTTTGTGTCAAATTCGAACTTGGCAGACATTAGCCCAATCAGCGACATGAGCCCTTCACTGCAACCTGTTCCGTTGCATCGGTAACCCACTCGGGTTTGGGGTATTTCCTATCCGCCTTGCCCGCCTTCATCACCTGACCAGGAACATCATGACCAACAATTCCCGGCAGATCCCGAGCGATTGCAATCATCGCATCGAGATCGACTCCCGTGTCATACCCCATCAGTTCCAGCATGTGCACCAAGTCTTCCGTGCAAACATTTCCGGTTGCGCCGGGCGCATAGGGGCAGCCGCCAAGCCCGCCAAGCGAAGCGTCGAAACGGCACATTCCGGTCTCGAGCGCCGTCACCACGTTTGCGAGGCCCATGCCGCGCGTGTTATGGAAATGCAAGGTGAATGGGACTTTCGGCCAACGCTTCAGGACCGCTTCGCACAGACGGCGCACCTGTTCGGGATTTGCCATGCCGGTCGTATCGCACAGCGTCACTCCCCGTATGCCGGTATCCAGAAACTGCTGCACTAATTCCAGGACGCGCTGCTCGGGAACCCAACCATCGAACGGACAACCGAAAGAGGTGGAGAGTGAGCCGTTGATGAAGACCGATGATTGTCCGGCGAACCTGACAATTTCCGCAAACTGCGCCAACGATTGCTCGCAACTCATGCGCAGATTGGCTCGATTGTGCGACTGGCTGGCTGACATTACGAGATTAATTTCATCCACTTTGCAGGCCAGCGCCCGCTCACAGCCTTTTACGTTCGGCACCAACACCGTATAGACGACCCCGGCCTTTCTCTCGATCTGCCGCATCACCTCCGCGGCATCGCGCAGGTTCGGAATTGCCTTGGGCGAGGTGAAAGATGTTGCTTCGATCTTGGCCAGTCCGGTTTGGCTCAGGCGGTTGATCAGCTTCACCTTTTCCTCCGTCGCTACGAAGTTGGGCTCGATCTGGAAGCCGTCGCGAAGAGCAACGTCATTGATGTATGTGCGTTTTCTTTCCATCGCTGTCATAACTCTCGTTCTCCTCCGCCAATGATGCCGCGCTGGCGCAGGCACTTGCGCGTTTCGTCGTCAATACCGATTGCCGAGAGCACCTCCTCCGTTTGCGCGCCCAAAGCCGGGCCCGCGCCGCCTATTTGCCCCGGGGTGTCGCTCAATTTTGGCAACACGGCCGGCACCTTCAAGGTCTTGCCGGATGGAAGATTGATGGTCTGAATCATCTCTCGCGCTTGGTAGTGCGGGTCAGCGACGATGTCTGCGGCGGTATAGGGATATCCAACCGGAACACCAGCCGCGTTCAGTTTTTCCAGGACTTCCAAGACGTCGTGCTGCTTCGTCCACTCTTCAATCGTGGCGTCGAGGAATGCGGCTTCCTTGGCGCGTCCGTCGTTGTGCGCAAAGCGCGGGGCGTTCCCGAGATCGTCCCTTCCCATCACGCTCATCAGGCGCTTGAAGATGCCATCGCCATTCCCTCCGATCAGCACGTACTTGCCGCCGCGGCAGAGGTAGGCGTTGGTCGGAGCAATACCAGGCAGCGCGGCGCCGCTGGGCTCGCGCACAGTGCCGAAGTAGTCATACTCCGGAATCAGGCTCTCCATCATTCCGAACACTGACTCATACAGAGCCACGTCGATGCACTGTCCCTTCCCACTGTGCTGGTTGCGATGATGCAATGCCAGTAGAACTCCGATAACGGCGTACAGAGCTGAAATAGAGTCGCCAATACTGATGCCGCAGCGCACCGGTGGCCGTCCGGGCTCGCCGGTCAGATAACGCAACCCACCCATCGCCTCACCGATCACGCCGAAGCCCGGCAGATCGCGGTAAGGGCCGGTTTGGCCATAGCCGGAAACGCGGACCATGATCAGCTTGGGGTTCAATTGCGATAGCTGCTCCCATCCAAGCCCCCACTTTTCCATCGTCCCGGGCCGGAAGTTTTCGATCAGGATGTCGGCATCCTGGAGCAGTTTGCGCAGAATCTCTTGTCCCTCGGGCGCCTTCAGATCCAGCGCAACTGATTTCTTATTGCGCGATTGTACGTGCCACCACAGCGACGTCCCGCTTTCCAACTTGCGCCATTTACGCAATGGATCGCCCACATCGGGCGGTTCGATTTTTATGATCTCAGCTCCAAATTCTCCTAAGAGCTTGGCCGCAAACGGACCAGCTATGAGCTGGCCCAACTCGATAACTTTCAGTCCACCGAGAGCGGCAGAACTACTATTGCTATTTTTCATGATGACCTTGTCCTGCTTTATAAGAATGACATCTATAAGGCCCAGCCCAAACGGGCCCGGGCAGGGAACCATGACTTATTCCCGCGAATTTATGAATAGTTAAAAACAGCCCTCACTCTAGCAATTGAAACTGAGCAATCGCCGTGCCCTCTGCAAAATGGGAGCATCAATCATCTTTCCCTCGACGGTAATCACGCCTGCCTTTGCATTCTCGGGCCGATTAAACGCTTCTACAATTCTTGCGGCGAATGCCAACTCGCTTTCCGATGGAGAAAATTCACGATTAATTACATCTAATTGTTTGGGGTGGATGGCGAACTTGCCCCTGTATCCTAGTTGCCGCACCATGCGGCATTCATTGATCAATCCTTCTTCATCGTTGAGATCAGAAAAAACCGAATCGATGGCAAAAACCTTCGCCGCACCGGCCGCAACCGCAATTGCGGCCCGAGAGTAAGCCGACTCAACACCTTCTCGGGTACGCGGGGTACCCAAGTCCAAGGTGAAATCCTCGGCGCCAAAACACACGGCTTCAACCCTGGGAGAAGCCGTGGCAATCGCATAAGCATGAATCACCCCGAGACACGTCTCCAACAGGCACTGGACCTTCACGCTTCCTTCCGCTAGCCCTTGCTTTTTCTCAACCCGGCTTAATATGCTGTCCAGTTCCTTGACCTGTGCAGACGACTCTGCCTTGGGAAACAGAATTCCGTATACTCCTCGCTGAACGACAGCATCCAGATCAATATCCAACATATTCATGCCCAAACTGTTGACGCGTATATAAATGGGCACATGCGTTGGCGGTAGGTTCTGTAGCGTCTTGGCGATCGTGGCTCGCGCCGTTTCCTTTTCCGCAAGCGCGACGGCGTCCTCTAAATCCCAAATCACTGTGTCGGCCCCGGACACCAGGGATTTCAGCAGCATCTTTTCCTTGTTGCCAGGCGCAAAAAGCATCGTTCGCATAATTACCCGTATCTCCTAGCAGAGCGGCGTAAGAATTCACGCATTCCAGAGCTATCAACCCTGGACCTGCGTCACGCTTTACCGCACCCGCCCCGGTGCTAAAAGCCTTCAGCAGTGAATATCCTGCCCGCGAAGCTCGCAAACCTTATCCCTGTCGGAACTGCTCCGGAAGCCCAACAAGATCTGATCTAAGACGAACTGCCCGCCATGGCGTTCGCCCGCCTGGACACGAACTCCCGAGTCAATTCCGCATAAGGGTATATCTTGTGCTCAAACACAAGAGGGTCGTGCCCCGGCAGAATGTAGTCACAGATCCGTTCCATCTTCTCGAACGTTCGATAGTACTCGGCCAAGTCATAGTGAATGCCGGATGGGATGTGCTTGTAGTGTCCGGTACCCTCCCAGTTCTGAAACAGACCCAAGGTATCGCTGGCAATCAGGCAACGGCCCGCCGTCGTGTTCACCAGAACGCCTTGAAAACCGGGCGTGTGGCCAGGAAGGGTGACAAGGTCTATGCCGGGGAACAGATTGAAATCCCCCTCGAGCGCCGAGATACGCTCATAGCTTTTGAACCATTGCGGGACCATGCCGAGCTGGTGTGATTCGTAGAACGTCCACTGGGTCGGCAGCGGACTGACCGCGCACTCCATTTCGCGCTTCTGAACGTAGATCTTCGCCCTTGTAAACAACCCATTATTGAAGCAGTGATCCCAATGCAAATGCGTATTTACTACGAACTCGATGTCTTCGACATTCACGCCGATCTTCTTCAGCGCAGCGGCCGGAGCCTCATGGGCAGGGCGCCGGAAGGGACGGTGGTATTGTTTCGACCATTCTTCGTCGCCGCCGCCGGTATCGACAAGTACGAGCTTATCTTTGCCCTTGATGAGATACATGATGACGGGTGCCACCATCTCTTTGCCGAAATCGACTTGATATGTCAAAGAAGCTTTGGGCATCACCAGAAACTCGCCGACCCGAATTGGGATAATCTCAAACGTTTCCATGTCGTTACTGTCTCCTCTTGATCTCGCAGAAGCGAAGCCTTGCGAGGAACGCCGTTATGCCATTAGGCAATTGTGGAGTATCTGTTTTTAAAGAAACTCAAGGGACTTATGCCTCTGCAACAGCTGATTTCGCCTTCGTGGAGGCTGCACCTGTAGAGTAGCGACTCGTTCCAGCGACCAGAATGGCCCCCATCAGGGCAAATCCGGCGGTCGCCACAAAAGCCTTGCTCCAATTTCCTCCCATGATGACGTAACCGGTAATCAGCGGCGCGACGATGCCGGCTACCTGTCCCCACACATTCATAAAGGCGGTGATGATTCCTGATTTCTTGGGAGCATATTCGATTGGAAGTGCCCAAGCTACCGGCCACTGGAAAGCAAGGCCCATGAAAGCGACACAAATCAGGGCAACAGCCTGTCGGCTGGTGCGAGCGTATTGCAGAAAATAGATAAAGACCGACGCCCAGATCAGAGCACCTGCAAGGATCATCCTGCGCCAAAAAATGTTGTGGACAGACCTCTTTCTGACCAGATCCACCAAGTAGCCTGCAACATTCATCATGACGAAGAGCACCGACCACGTGACCGTGACGACCCCTGCCATCTCCTTAGGAGAGAGTCCCCGCGCCTTGACAAAGTAAGTTGGCAGCCACATCAGGAAGAAGTAAAAAACATAAGCGCCGCTGTACCACACCAGGGAAGACCCCCACACTTCTAACTGGCGGAAGGGATTCTCGAAAATTGCGTCTCGCTGCGCCGTGTCCGCCTGCGCGTCGCCGGTCTCGACTTTGTGTACATCATCGGTCATTCCGGCTCTGCGGGTAAGCGCTAGCCACCAAAATCCCCACAACAGGCTTATGCCGGCAAACAGATAAAACACACTGCGCCAACCCCAGTGCGTCATCGCAAAGACCGCGAGAGGGGTGGCAGCGAGCGCCCCCACGGTCATGGCCGACAGATTGAAGGCTTGAATCCGGCCCACCAGTCTTTTCGGCAGGAACCGACCGATGAACGAAGCCTGAGCCGGGAAGTTGGCCGCCTCGCCCGCCCCCAACCCCGCGCGTACAGTACTCAGTCCCAAAATAGAGGTCGGGAACGCGGTCAGAACCGTGAACAGCGCCCAGGAAACGGCGGAGCCGAACAGTATTTTCCTGCCTCCAAACTTATCGGCGAGCCATCCCATCGGCAGCTGCAATATCAGATAGCCCCAGAAAAAACTGGAAAACACAATCCCCAGTCTCGCAGTGCTCCAGCCGTACTCCTTAATCATCTCGGGCGCGGCGATAGAGATATTTACCCTGTCGACATAGTTGACAACTGTACACAGGAAGATCGCGAAAATAATCCACCCGTACGCTGGAGCTTTTCGATTCGACATCCTCGATCTCCTTCGCTGAACGCTGTCCGCCTAAATCGCGCCCATCAAAGCACCCGACCCAGCGCGCCGCGGCCGCTGGGTCGTGGACAACGCGCAAAGCAATCCCACTTGGCAATGTGATTCTGGTCTGGCAGAGTCGGGAGCAGCATGGCACAAAGCCGCAAGATTGAGAATTGTTATTTTGCTAAGCCTCAGTTCGTCAAACGCGAACTCACGCCAGAATCATTCCTTTGCCTGGGTCTGCTGTCGCATATTCGCAGGTTCGTGATTGGCGTGCCGCTATCTGCGGCAACCTCAACGCGATTTCGGCTTTTTACTGCGCCGTTTCTTGTCTGATGGCACTTGAGAAGGAGAAATGGTCGACCAGTTGCCTGGCGATAACCGATAGAGAGTTATAGTCGCGAACGCAAATGTTTAATGTGCGTCGTGCCCAAGTTCCGTCGATCGGGATCCCGACGATCCGCATCGACCGGATATGCGACTGCGCGGCCTTGTCCGGAAGGATTCCGACGCCCAGTCCAGTTTCGATCATTCGGCATATCGCATCAAAGCTGTGTACCTGAATGCGAACCCTGAGGGCAATTTCCGCCTTCTGCGCAGCCTGGCAGACCAGCCAATGGAGGGAACTATCCTGCCGCAGAGCCACAAAATCGTACTCGGCAATATCCTGCAAGGTGACTGCAGAGCGGCTTGCTAGCGGGTGGTCGGCAGGCGCTATCAGTATAAGGTGATCCTGGCGGTACGGAAACACTTCCAGGCCTTCGGCGGGAACGTTGGCGTTATAAATACCGATATCCGTCAGCCCTTCCCTTACGGCGCGGACAATTTCCGCGCTCATTTTTTCTTCCAGATCAATTTTGATCGCCGGGTGCTGATGCAGGAAGCTGTTAAGGTCCTCGGGCAAGAACTGTATGATCGATGAGGTGTTCGCGTAAATGCGCACATGTCCCCTAACTCCCTGACTGTATTCGCTCAAGTCCGCATCGAGGCGCTCCAGATTACTGAGGATATTGCGTGCGTGGTGCAGCAAGGCGTGCCCGCCCGGAGTCAATGCGACTCCCTTTGCACGTCTGTATAGAAGCTGCACGCCCAACTCGTCTTCCAGGTCGGTAATGCGTTTGCTCACCGCGGCCAACGCCAGATGTTCTCGCTCGGCGGCTTTCGTCAGATTCAGTTCGTCTGCAATCGTACTGAAGAGCTTCAGCGTGATGAAATCGATTCGTCGCATGAGAGTAACGGATGAAAACTACTCTGGCACGCTGCGTGCCGTTTGCCAAGTGGTAACTCAATCGGAGCCAACGGTGCGGCACGTTTCCCTCAGGCGAGCCCATAAGAGACGCAAGCAGCAATAGATTGAATCTAAACAGCTTATCTTCGATTACTCCAGACCATCGCCTGTCTGGTTCCGCTCACCGGCAGGTTGCATGCGTATTTCAGGAAAGGATCAGATCAACATGCTTTGCAGTGGGACATCGCCATTGCCCGTTTCGTGCTACGAACCTTAATGCCCAGTCCTTCAGCGCAAGAATCGAATCGTGACTTAAGTCATATCTAGCGGTTTCCGCGACCCGTATGCTCAATTCACTTCAACTAAAGCGAGGCTGATTCCACAACATGTTCTGCTATCAATGTGAACAAACCTTTCGCGGGCAAGGCTGCGTAGATGTCGGCGTCTGCGGCAAAGACGATACCGTAGCGACCCTGCAGGATCTGCTTGTACACGGGCTAAAAGGCGTCTCCATGTACGCTCATCGGGCGCGTCAGGCTGGTGCAGCCGATCCAGAAATCGACGCATTTGTGGTCGAGGCGCTCTTCGCCACACTCACCAACGTCAATTTCGATCCCGAGCGCCTTGCATCTCTTATCGCCCGTACTGCGCTCGTCCGCGACCAGGCCCGACGTTTATACGAGCGCGCTTGCCAGAAAAAAGGTGCTGCCCCAGAGATGCTTGCTGGTCCGGCCGTTTGGCTCCCTGCGGCTTCCATCGAAGGGCTGATAGCGCAGGGCAAACAGGCCCTCATCTCCGAACGGGTGCTTGCCGCGGGGCCGGAAATAGCGAATCTCCAGGAATTAATCACCTATGGCATCAAAGGCGTGGTCGCGTATGCACAACATGCGAAGCATCTTGGCGGCGCCGACCCCGCCGCTTACGCAACAATTCACGAGATCCTCGATTTCCTCACTTGGCCGTCTCCATCCGTCGATCAACTACTTACCATGGCGCTTCGCGCGGGAGAGCTGAACTATCGTGTCATGGAGTTGCTCGATAAGGTCAACACCGAGTCGCTCGGCCATCCTGAACCAACCAGTGTCCGTGTGCATCCCCGCAAGGGCAAGGCAATAGTTGTCTCGGGTCACGACTTAGCTGACTTGCACGCGCTTCTGCAACAGACCGATGGGCTTGGCATCCAGGTCTACACGCACGGCGAAATGCTGCCGGGCCACGGCTACCCGAAGCTGAAAGCCTATAAGCATCTCGCAGGCAACTACGGCGGAGCCTGGCAGGACCAGGCAAAGGAGTTTGCTGACTTTCCTGGTCCAATCGTCATGACCTCCAATTGCATCCAGGAGCCGAAGGGATACATGGGCAGAATCTTCACCACCGGTCCGACCGCATGGCCTGGCGTCCAGCACATCGTGAATCGCGACTTCTCGCCAGTGATTGCGGCGGCTCTGAATGCTCCCGGTTTCGCACAAGATGGCCCTGGCGATGAGATCATGGTTGGCTTTGGCCAACAAGCAGTGCTAAGCGTAGCGGGCAAAGTGGTCGATGCGGTGAAGTCAGGCGCTATCCGGCACTTCTTTTTGGTTGGCGGCTGCGACGGTGCGCGACCGGGTCGCAATTACTACACCGAGTTTGCGCAAGCCGTGCCGAAAGACTGCCTTATTCTGACGCTCGCCTGTGGCAAGTTCCGCTTCAACAAGTTGGACTTTGGTGAGATCGGCGGTCTGCCGCGCCTGCTCGACATTGGGCAGTGCAATGACGCCTACTCGGCCCTGCAGATTGCCGGTGCCCTCGCGAATGCCTTTGGCTGCGGCGTCAATGACCTGCCGCTGTCGCTGGTGTTGTCATGGTATGAGCAGAAGGCGGTAGCGATTCTTTTGACCCTGCTCCATCTCGGCATCCGCAACATTCGAATTGGCCCAACACTGCCGGCCTTCATCACGCCTGCTGTTCTGGGCGTGCTGCAGGAGAAATTCAACATCATGGCTATTACTACTCCGCAAGAGGATCTCGCGACAATCTTGAAC
>JBEKQP010000145.1:0-15587 GCA_049519595.1 Candidatus Korobacteraceae bacterium
ATGCAATCTGTCTGGTCTCCAACCTCAGAAGGGAATGATGCAATCGGAAACGAAATACTGCCCGGAGTTAAAAAGAATAGCAAGGGCAAGGAGACGCTTCATCAATGGACTCTGATTCTGGGCTGCCGTCAACTGATGGGACTAGAGGCTACAAACCTACTCGTGGATGGTTCCAAAATTGATTTTAGTTGGAGGTGGAAGCCAACGGAGTTGGGAATCGCCGCGGGGCTCACAGATGAAGGGCAACGTGGCTCAGCCTACCTCAAGAAGACCGTGGATGGTATGGTGGTAGACCGGATTGACATGCCCTGAACGAAGCGAAAGACCTCTGCATTACGAACCAAATACATAGATTCTTCGCTCGTTGCGCTCGCTCAGAATGACACTTCGATAGTGGGAACCCTGAACGCGGGTGGCCCATTCAAGCCCGCTGTTGGCTTGAGTGGGGTAATTTTCCTAGAACGTATTTCAAAAACCGATTCTTGCAAGAAAGGTCCGGTCCCTCAGGGGCTAAAGCCCGCATTCTTGCCAGTTCTGGACGGCATGGCTAAAGCCATGCCCCTTCAAAGCACCATTTATGAAACACGCTCTGCACAAAAAGCAACTACCCCACACGAGCAAAGGAAGTTTGTATGGGGCACCCTGCACGTCTACCCGGCGCTCCGGCCCATAGGACACTGGCAGCGGCCCACCGAGTTATCCCAACTCTGGTTCCTAGTCTCCGGTTGCTTGCACCGGGGCTGCGGCCTGCTTCTTTGCCCGGGCGAGCAGGCGCAAGATATAGCCCACGGTGGCCAAGCCAACAACGAACAGGACGAAAAACAACAGGATAATGCCTGTCTGTGGCGCCGTGGCCAGCGATTCAATCTGCGCGTAGGGATGCAAATAGGCGGTACGGACCATCTGGCGCATCACGACCATCAGGGCGATGGTAACGATGGTGAGTCCGAATCCGGCGTGCACGAGGGGCGCTGGCCTGGGGGTGTACCCGCCCACCACAATCAGAATCATTGCCGCCAATGCGCCCAGCAGAGCGAAGCCGAAAACCGTAGCGCCCAATCCGGTGGACAGGAAGTAGAGGGCAACGGAGCGTGGCAGCGCCAGCAGGAACCAGAGCCCTAGAAGAATCTGTACTCCGGTTGCCGCGCCAAACACGAGCGACCAGCGCCGCACCAGCCAACCGCCGTATTCTGGTTCCTTTTTCAATCGATGACACGCAATGTGGCATACGGCGGCGGAAAATACGGCGACCGCACCCACCAGCATGTGCAGGTAGCGCGGCAGCAGAGAGCGCTCGGCAAGATTCAGGCTTACTCCGTCAGGGTGTGTGCGGTACATGGCTAGCCAGCGCGCAGGGGTAAGCACCAGCGTCATGTTGTTGCTGAAAACAAACGCTACGCAGAGCAGGCAGAGGACGGCAATCGAGGTGGCGGCAACTGCCCCGCCGGTTGCGCCGTGTGCTTCGAAGTAGTAGTAGCCGTAGTAAGCGGCCATCACCAGGGCAAGCACGCTCAGCCAGAAAGCCCCGATCAAAATCGAACTGGTGTAGAGCAGGTTGCCATACAGCACCTGCACAAACAGCAGCACGGCCACGCCGAGGGTAATGGTCAAAGCGAGAAAGACAGGCAACATGCGCGAAAGTTCAGCGGCCAAACGGCGCGAAAACGGATGCAGCGGACTGCGCCCGCGAATCGCGTTGAGCAAGGCTACGGCTCCCCCTGCCAAAGCGCAATTCATGGCTACTAGATGCAGCGTGAAGGTGAACAGCAAAAGGAACTTGAAAAGCCAAACCGGCCCCGGCAGCGGCAGAGGATCAACGTCGGGAATGCGAATCGGGATGAGCATTTAACGGTTCTCCTTTGCCGGCGGTTCCGCCAAGGCATGCTCCATGTACCCGGCCAGTGCGTGGGCCTGGGAGTCACTGGCGCTGAAGTGCGGCATGTTCGGGCTCATGCTGTCCAGAACCGGCAGCAGTGACTCGATCTGCTCCGCGCTGGCGCCGCGCAACGCGTTCTTCAGAGGTCTGAAAGCGCCGTCGATGGTGTGACAGTTGCCGCAACGTGTCTGAAAGACTTGCTGGCCAGTGGTCGGCGTGAGCGCAGGATTCAGCGAGGCCAAGTAGCGTCCGAGCGCGGCACGGTCCTGTTCATTGCCGGCGAATCGCGGCATGGTGCCTCGGGTCACCTCAAGGTGCGCGATCATGTCGGAGGCAAACCCGGCATCCCAGCCGCGCACGCGGGGACGCATTCCACGTTCTCCGTCGATGGAGTGACACTTGCCGCACTGGGCAAGGAAAATATTTTGACCATAGGCTGGCGAGTCCGGGTCTTCGCTGAGCAGGAACTTGGCAGCCTTGAGCATTCCGGCCTCGCGATAGCGATCGACAGACCCGGCGCGCACGTCGTTGGCATAGATGTAATCGGTGATTGCCCAGGGCTTGCGCACCAGTTCGCGAAGGTATTCAAAGGATCCAATCACGCCATAGCCGAGCACGAGCAGGATCACAATTTGCGGAATGCGCATCCAGCGAGGTTTCCACACGCCGAAGACCAGGGCGCCAAGCATTGCCAGAGCGGCAAACGCCAGGCCGCCGCGCGCGACATGTTGTGCGACCGGCAGACGGCCGGAGAAATAAGCCTTGGAGAATCCCGGTATGCATTGGTAATACCAGGCGGCCAAAGGCGGCAGTAACAAGGCGCCTAAAACGATCCACTGCGCGGCCCAGCGGACGATCTTGTTCCTTCCGTCCCAATCCAACGGCGGACTTGTCGGGGATCCCGGCACGCGCTCGGAGCTCTTCGGCCGCCCAACCGTAACTAACCCGAAAGCCCCCGCCAGCAGGATGCAGATCGCCATGCGCAACAGCAGGGAAGGGAAGTACGTGGGATTGAAAAAGCCATCGGCGAAACGTTTCGTCTGCAACCAGGTTCCCGGGGTCAGCATGAAGGTGATGATGCCATTGATGACCACCAGGCTCAGCCAGGCGGCGACGAGGTAAATCCAGCCGACGATGAGATGATCGCGCGCGGGCAGCTTATCCCAGGACTTGGCGTAGACAATGGCCGCAATGATTTCGACGAAGAAAAAGACCCATTCGATCGCCCATCCCCAGACAAAGGTATGGATGAGCGATGAGGTGGCTTCGGGACTGACCAGCCCGATGGTGAACCAGATGCCGACGCCCGAGAGCGCGCCGAAAACCAGCGTGAGCAAGGCAAAAAAACGCGAGTGCCGACGCACATAAGCGAGCAAAGACGGATCGTTCTCACGGTAGGCGCGGCGTTCGCTCAGCACCAGAAAGGCACCGCCGCCAATGGCGAAATGCGAAACAAAGACGTGGGTAACAGCGACCAGAGCGATGAGAATACCGCCGGGGAAAGGCAATTGCCAGACAGGATAGTTCACGAGATGGCTCCTCTGCCCAACGTGTGCAGGTGCGCCGGAACGCCACCCTCACTATTTATATAACAGCTTTTCTCGTTTTGGGGGTGCACTCGCGCGCAAAAGAAGTCTCTCGATCGCGATGACTTTAACCCGGCTTTGTTTTCGAAAGCGGAGAGGAATCTGTTTTTGTTTTGAGGTGCGAGGAAAGCAGATCCTTCGTTGCGCTCAGGATGACACGCCGTTAAGAGTGCGCTGGTGCTGACGCCGCAACGATTGGACTCAACGTCGCCAAGCGAGCTCCGGAGTGTTCTGAGGGGCGGGGAAGTCCAAGGGCGGAGGCGGCGGAGGAGTTGGAGAGGAGTCAGCATGCAGCAGCCCCGCCTCGCGCCCAAGCTTGAAAAATCGAGAACGATTACGCGAAGTGCGCGGCGTTCTTCGCGGCGAACTCTGCCTTTTCGGCCGGCAGCTCTTCGAGGGGGAAAATCGAATTTGTCGGACAGGTCGAGACGCAGGCGCCGCAGTCCATGCAGAGCTCAGGGCTGATGAACATCTGGGTTGCGGCCTCGAATGCAGGTTCGTCACCACGCGGATGAATGGCGTCGCTCGGGCAAGAGTCGAGACAAAGCAGGTCCTTCACGCAGGAATCAGTGATTACGTATGCCATTTAGTTTCTCCAATGCTGATGCGGTTATGGTGCGACCCGCTTGGTGCGACTGGCCGCTTCCTTAATGTCACTTTTATCGTAGAGGGTGATGAAGCCGAGAGGCCGTGATTCTAATCACCGCCCTGTTGTGACGCGCCGCACAACAGGGCAAATATCCTGGTGCCGCATGCCTCGCGACGCTGCAACATAACGTCGCGTGCTCTGCCTGGCGACACTCTCGCATTTCAGGGCGAGCGTTTGGCGGCATCGCCCGGATGAATCTGTAAGCAGGGTTTGACACGCTTTTTCTCCGATGCTACCGTCAGACGTCTCCCCCATGTCAGAGCTTCTGGAATTCCTGCCAGTATGGTGTCTGTTGGGGCTCCTGCGGGTGTTGCCGCGCGGGGCCGCTCACCGGGTTGGAATAGCAATCGGACTCGGATTCTTTCACTTTTACCCACGCCTGCGGCGCGTCGGATTGCGAAACCTTGAACTGGCGTTCCCGGAGATGCCGGAGGCTGAGCGCCTGAGGATTCTGCGCGGTGTCTTTGTTTCCCTCGGCAGACTGCTTGCGGAGTTCCCCAAGTTTCCGGGCTATTCGAAGGAAAATGTTTCGCGAATCGCCGTTTACGACGGATTTGAAAATTTTGCAGCGGCACGCGAGCAGGACAAGGGCGTGCTATTCCTCACGGCTCACCTCGGTGGCTGGGAGGTCGGTTCGTTCGTTCATTCTGTCCATGGCAATCCGCTTCAGGTCATAGTTCGCGATCTCGACAACCGCTATCTCAACCGTCTGGTCAGGCGTTACCGAACCCTGCACGGCAATAGCAGTATCGATAAGAACGAATTTGCGCGCGGTCTGCTGAGCGCATTGCGCCGCGGTGACACGGTCGGCATCCTGATGGATACGAACATGACGCCGCCGCAGGGCGTGTTTGTCGATTTCTTTGGTCATTCAGCCTGCACCGCGGTGGGGATCGCCCGCGTTGCCTTGCACACCGGAGCAGCCGTGGTTCCGGCGTTCACCATTTGGGATGACTCACTTCGGAAGTACCGAATCCGCTTTGAACCGGCGCTGGAAACGATTCGCACGGGCGATGACGAGGCCGATGCCATGGCCAATACGGCAATGTATACAAAGGTGATCGAGAGCTTCGTAAGGCGTTACCCTGACCAGTGGCTTTGGGTTCACCGGCGCTGGAAGACCCGGCCAGCCGGCGAAGCACCTCTCTATTAATCTATTAAGAGTCGGCGCTGCTTCTGCACCCCAACAGACCGAACCGCGGGTCTTCGGGCTTACGGGAGATATGAATGGCCGTTGTGGTGGTTGGTGGGCAGGCTCGCAAGGTTGGCAAAACCAGCGTTGTCGCAGGGTTGATTTCCGCGATCAGCGAGCGACGATGGACGGCAATCAAGATCTCCGGGCATATCCATGAGGACGCTCCCGGCGCGCCTTCGACTCTGGTCGCCGAAGGGCGCGGTTTCCTGTTGACAGAAGAATCGGTTGAACGCTCGCATACCGGGTACGCGCGACAGATCGCACCCCGGTTCCGACCCCAGCTCGCGACGCGGGATACCGCTCGTTTCATCGAGGCCGGTGCGGAGCGCGTCTACTGGCTGCAAGCTGAAGCAGGCTGCCTGGTCGAAGCCGTGCCGCATCTGCGCAAGATCATCTCAGCCGCTTCCGGCGGCGACGTCATTGTGGAATCAACCGGCATCGTGCGATGGCTGACGCCTGATCTTTATCTGCTCGTGCTCGACTTTGGGGTTGAGGAGTTCAAGCCCTCCGCCCAGAGTACCCTGCATCAGGCATCTGCGTTTCTGGTCCATCGAGATCGGGAAGAACCATTGTGGGAAGGCGTTTCGGCGCTGCCGGCTCGGCCAATGCTCCGCATGTGTCCTCCGAAGTATGTCACCCACGAAATCGTTGAATTCGTTCGTCGCCATCTGGTCGATGAGAGCTGATCTGCCGAGAAGCGCACAATGATGAAGTCGATGTTCTGCAGATTTGGTATTATGCAGAGTCTCAAGTTGCGTAGCGATGATAACGATCAAATATTTGATATTGGGGAAAGCGTGAGCGACGGAGCGGAAAAGAAACGGTATTCAGTGAAATCGAGCTCGGAGTGCCCGAAATGCGGCAAAAAAATGGTGTTCCGTTCTCACCGAAAAGGTTTTATGGAGAAACTCCGCTCTAAGTTCGGAAAGTACCCGTTCCGTTGCCACGCCTGCGGCTATCGTTTCTTCAGGACGGTTGAGCGGCGCAGCCAAGAGGGATCTCGCGGCGCGTAGCTGTAGAGCAGATTCAAAGTCAGTGTATCCGGCACCATCATCGCCGGGCTAAACGCCCGGCAACTTTACCGGACACAGCTTCCGCGAATCCGGTCTAGAACTTGCCTAATCAGGAGCGGGCCGGCTCCGGCTTCATGCTGCTCTTGTACCATTCGACCGTACGGCGTAGACCCTCCCGGAAGTCCACCTCCACCTCATAGCCAAGATGCTTCCGCGCGAGGCTCATATCGGCCAACGAATGTTTGATGTCGCCAGCCCGCTCGGGCGCATACGTCACGTCTCCCTTGTAACCGGTCAGCTGGCGCAAAATTTTCACGGTTTCATTCAGCGTGATTCTCGATGCGGTAGCCACATTGAACACCCGGCCGGCAACTTGGTCAGCAGGCGCCTGGGCCGCAAGCAGATTGGCGCGCACAACATTCTGGATATAGGTGAAGTCGCGGCTTTGCTCGCCGTCGCCAAAAATTGTGGGCTGCTTGCCGGCAAGCATCTGCAGACTGAATCTGGCGAGCACTCCGCTGTAATGCGAAGTGGGGTCCTGATACGGCCCGAAGACGTTGAAGTAGCGAATGATTACAGTTTCCAGTCCATAGACCCGGTAAAACGATTTCATGTAGAACTCGCCGGTGAGTTTGGAAACTGCATAGGGCGAGATGGGGTCGGGAAGCATCGCTTCATGCTTGGGCAAACAGGGTGCGTCGCCATAGGCGGAAGACGATCCGGCGTAGACGACGCGGCGCACCTTGGCATCGCGCGCGGCGACCAGCAGTTGCAGCGTGCCGGAAACGTTGGCGTCGTTGGTCTCGATAGGGTTGACTACCGAGCGCGGCACGGAAGGAATCGCCGCCTCGTGAAAAACAGCATCGATGCCGCGGCACGCCTTGGCGCAGGCGTTGGCGTCGTTGAGGTCGGCCTCGATAAATTCCATCGCTTCCAGGCCTGCGAGATTCTCACGCTTGCCGGTCGAAAAATTATCAATTCCGCGGACACTCTCGCCGCTGGCGAGAAGTTCCGCGGCAATGGACCGTCCGATAAAACCAGCCGCACCGGTTACGAGATACTTGGCCATATGCATTCGAAACTTGGCTCAGAGTTTAAGTATTGTTCCATGGAGTTGACCTCGGCTGCTTCCAGAAATCTCCGTTAGTATACAGCCTAAGTAATTTCACCTGTATCTACGGTCGGCGCTCAGTTGGGGATAGTCCTTACCAGCACCGTTCTCCATGCGAGGTGCCCAGTGGATAGCATGGAGTTGATGGTTTTTCGACGCGTTGAGTACTAAGTGGGTGAGGTGCGGAAGGATCGTTTGTGTAGGCGCATCTGCGCCATTATTCTTCGGAATTCTTCGGGCCCGCTTCGTTTTGCATAGACGCTTTTCATCCTGTGGTGCATGATTAGTTAACAATGAATTTGCGCGGTTCGTGGTGCGCCAAAAACAACCAGTGCATTCTCTCAATACGGGAAGTTTTAAACCGTTGCTGGCAAGTGAAGGCGGCTATCTTGAACAAGGGTCTTTATGCCCGGTAAATGCGTTAATAATGCGTGTTCTGCGATTCGTGGTCCCAATGAAGGCAAGCTGTTCCGCATAGATATTGATATCGGCAGCAATTCGGGCGGCGATGAACGCAAGACTGAGTACATTTGGTTGTGCGGCCGCTGCGCCCGCACCCTGAATCCGAAGATTGAAGTCGCAGGAAACGTTCTCACGGTGCGGCTGGCAGCAACCGAGGATTGCCAGAAGAAGGACTCCGTTCCCCCACAGGTGCACTGACCCCTGGAGCGTTGCCCGTATGTTTATTGCATAGGTTTCCTGAGTGCACGAGAAAAAGCCCTGCGAGTGGCGCAGGGCTTTTCTATTTCCAAAACTACTTTGCAACGGCGGCCGTGGCCGCAGTCTTAACGTCGGCAACCAGCGCGCTTGCCGCCTGTGCCAGAATGCGGGCGTCGCTGAGGATGGTCACAAAATCAAAGCCTTTGGCAATCATGGCCTTGGCGTTGGCAGCGCTGCCGGTATGAATTCCCGCCTTGACTCCGTGGCGCCTGCACGCGGCCAGTATCTGACTGATTGCGTCCGCCACTTTTGATTCCGTTGGATCGAGGCTGTTGGGCAAGCCCATGGAAATCGCCAAGTCGTTGGGCCCGATAAAAATAGCATCGAGGCCGGGCGTGCTCAGAATGCTGTCGATATTGGCGAGAGCCTCGGCAGTTTCGATCATGGCAAAGGCGACGATGGTTTCGTTAGCCTTGGCTTGATAGTCGCTGCCTCCATAGAGCACAGCCCGGGTGGGGCCGCAACTACGAAAACCGGCGGGTGGATAATGGCAGGTTGCGACCAGGCGCTCGGCGTCCGCGCGAGTGTTAATCATGGGGCAAATCACTCCATAGGCGCCGGCGTCAAGACACTTCATGATGATCCCAGGCTCATTCCAAGGCACGCGAACAATGGGCGTGACGCTGGTTGTGGAAATAGCCTGCATCATCGAAATCGCCGTCTGAAAATCCACCATGCCGTGTTGGATATCGATGCACAGCGAATCCCATCCCGTGTGCGCCATGACTTCCGCGCTGAATGAGCTCGGCACGGTGAGCCAACCGTTAACTACGCAACCGCCTTGCTTCCAGATCGTCCGCAGCTTGTTCTCTCTCATCTAAGTTCCTCGCAACCGGAATTCATTTCAGAGTCGCAGGAATTACCTTCTGGCGGTTCAAGGGGTGCGACACGACCGCCGTCAAGATACTCAAGGTTGATCCCGATCTCCAGTGTCAAATGCTACGCCGAAAGCCAAACGCTCGCCAGAGCCTTGGCGAGGTTCGACGCCGGCATCCGGGGGAGAATTCAAAGCTGCCCGACCGGCGTCAACTGGCCGCAACTTTACACCTTTGCGCGGCGCGTGTTAGTCTCAATCCGTACAGGATTGATTATAAAGAGAGCAGGAGCGCGTTCGTTTTGTTAGCCCGAGAGCATAAGACCAACATCATTACGCAGTATCGCAGCCACGCCAAAGACACCGGCAGTCCTGAAGTGCAGATTGCGTTGTTGAGCGAACGCATCACTCAGCTCACCGATCACTTCAGAACCCATAAGAAAGACCACGCCTCGCGTCGCGGCCTCTTAATGATGGTCAGCAAGCGTCGAAGTTTGCTGGACTATCTCAAAAAATACGATACCGAGCGATACAAGGCAGTCATTCAAAGGCTGGGCATCCGCAAGTAGGATGTCGAGGTTGCCGGGGCGAAAGCTCCGGCATTACTGCATTTGGCCGATAAGGACTCGAGGGGAAAGTAGAGTCCGGAGAGCCAGGCAACGCCGATACCGGCAGGTGCTTGGCTGCCTGCCATGGCTCCTCCACCCAGACTATTGCTGACCTCACGCGTGCCGTATTCGGCAACGCTGATGCCGGGCGGAAACCAGATCCCGACGAGCCACTACTCAGATTACATGGTGGCACCCTCCTTTTGGTTTCTGCTGGTATGCAGCGCGGTCTAACAGTTCGGATGCGTCCTGAATGGAAGGAACGACATGAAGCAAGAAGCCACCGTCAACCTCATCGACGGCAAGTCTATTAGTTTTGAAACCGGAAAATTGGCAAAGCAGGCACACGGCTCTGTCGTGGTGCGCATGGGCGAGAACGTGGTGCTCGCAACCGCCTGCGCCAATGCGCAACCCCGGCCAGGCGGAGGAGACTTTTTCCCGCTGACCGTTGACTACCGCGAATACACCTACGCCGGGGGCAGAATCCCCGGAGGTTTTATCAAGCGCGAAGGCCGCCCCAGTGAACGTGAAATCCTGGTCAGCCGCCAGATCGACCGTCCCATTCGTCCGCTCTTTCCCGAAGCGTTCCGTAATGACACCCAGGTAATCGCTCTCGTACTGTCGGCTGATTCCGAGAACGATCCCGATGTTGCCGCGATCAATGGCGCATCGTGCGCGCTGGCTGTTTCCGACATTCCCTTCGGAGGTCCGGTCGGAGCCGTGCGTGTCGGGCTGCTGGAAGACAAGTTTGTGGTCAATCCGACCTACAGCGAAATCCATGAAAGCAAGCTGAATCTGATGGTGGTTGGCACGGCCCAGGCGATCGTCATGATCGAGGCGGGGGCCAAAGAAATGCAAGAAGATCGCATGGTTGACGCGATCGAATTCGGGCACAACGAGATTAAGAAGATCTGCGCCGTTATCTCTGAGCTGGCGCAGCGTGCAGGCAAGGCGAAGCGGCCGATCGCGCCGGTTGAGATCGACGAGCCTTATTTGTCGGCTCTGCGCGCCAAAATCGGCGAGCGCCTGGCGGATGCCCTGGATACGCAGAAGCACCCGAAACTCGAGAGCTATGCGCAGGTCGATGCTCTGCTTGCGGAGTTGGTGGCGGCCATTCCAGAAGAGAACGCCGCCGAACGCAGCAAGGCGTCTAAATACTTTGAACTTTTGCGCGAGCGCATCTTCCGCGAGCAGGTTACGCACGAAAAACGTCGTCCGGATGGACGCGCTTTCGACCAGATTCGCGAAATCTGGATCGAGGCCGGCGTGCTGCCGCGTACTCACGGATCGGCGATCTTTACTCGTGGCGAGACGCAGGCGCTGGTGACGACGACACTTGGCACCGGCGAAGACATGCAGCGGCTGGAACGCTTCGAAGGCGAAGCCAAAAAGCGCTTCATGCTGCACTACAACTTTCCGCCGTTTTCGGTGGCGGAGGTTTCCTTCCTGCGCGGCGCCGGCCGTCGCGAGATTGGCCATGGAGCACTGGCCGAGCGCGCGCTGTTGCCCGTGCTGCCCTCCGAAGAAGAATTTCCGTACGCCATGCGCGTGGTTGCCGATATTCTCGAGTCGAACGGCTCGTCCTCGATGGCGACCGTCTGCGGTGGCTCGCTGAGCATGATGGATGCCGGCATTCCGCTGCGTGCTCCCGTCGCTGGAGTGGCCATGGGACTGGTGAAGGAAGGCGACGCGTACGCCATTCTCACCGACATCGCGGGCGCCGAAGATCACTATGGCGACATGGACTTCAAGGTCACCGGCACGGCTGAAGGAATCACCGCGCTGCAGATGGATATCAAGATTCAGGGCATCACGCCCCAAATCATGCGCGAAGCGATGCAGCAGGCCAAGCGCGGCCGTCTGTTCATCCTCGACAAGATGAACGCGGTGCTCAGCGAAGCCTTCTATACCCTGCAGATCCCGACCGACAAAATCCGCGACTTGATCGGTCCGGGTGGGAAGGTGATCCGCGGAATTGTCGAGGCGACCGGAGTTAAGATCGACGTGGACGACTCCGGCAAGGTGCTGGTCTCTTCGAGCGATGGCTCAGCCGCGACCAGAGCACTGCAAATGATCGGCGAGATTACGGCGACGGCCGAGGTGGGCAAGACCTATCTCGGAAAGGTCTCGCGCTTGGCCGACTTCGGCGCTTTTGTAGAAATTTTCCCGGGCACCGACGGTTTGCTGCATATTTCTGAAGTTGCCGAGCACCGCATCAAGGATATCCGCGATGAATTGAAAGAAGGCGACCAGGTACTGGTCAAGGTGCTGGCAGTCGAAGGCAATCGCATCCGTTTATCGCGTAAAGCAATTCTGAAGGAACAGCGAGCGAAGATGGCACCGCAGACGGCTGGCAGTGCCGAGGGCGGAGTCGAGTCCGAAGAACCCGCGGCGGTCGAAGCCGCCGGAACCGTTACCTTTGAAGGTGGCCATGAACAGGCCGATGAAGGCGGAGACGAGCCTAACTTCAACCGCGACGGCGCAGCACCTTCTCATCCGCCACAGCGCACAGGCGCAGGTGGAGACGCTGACCGTAATCGGAGGCGTCCACCACGCCGTGGTCGCCGTCCGGGAGGCGGAGGCGGCGGAGGACGAGGCGGCCCCCGCTAGTTTTTCGCAGCGGTACTTCAAATTAGGAAACAGCCACGGCTAGCGCCGTGGCTGTTGTTTTTTGGATTCAGGGTAGCGCCTGGGCAGGGAATTAGAGCGGTTCCCCCAGTCGGTGTATCCCAAATATATGAGACTGTCATGGCGAGCGAAGTCGAGCCACCTTGTGTTTCTTTCGCTGAAAAACAAAGGGTGGCTCCACTCCGCGCCCGAACAGCTTCTTGCTGATCGAGTGTAATGGTCGGGTACGCAGCGTCGCCGCTCCGGCCACAGGCGCACGGCGCTACGGTCACCATGACATCCTCTTGAGAATTTGGACACACCATCGTGGGAGTTGGCCCTGGTTAAGAAACTACCCCAGGTTAGCCAAAGGCGGGCGAACCTGGGGCACAATCGGAAATTGACCCACTATTTCTTGTGCCGCTTGCCGTACGCTGTCCGGGGTGCCCAGATCGCGCCAATAATATTCATTGGCGTCAAAGGCGACGATTTTTTCTCCGCGGGCGGCAAGGTTCAAATAGAAGTTGATGATGGAGAAAGCGCCTTCTTCCGTCATCATCGCCAGCAGGCGGGGAGAAATAAGGTGGATGCCGGAAAACGCCCGCGCCTGCATCTGCGGTACGGATCGGACCACTTCGGGTTTTTCATTCCCGGAACGTCGGCCGCAGAGCTGAAACTGCTCGTCGAAGAGCAGGTATCGGGAAGTCTGCCGGTCTTGCACTGCCAGTGTGGCGAGAGCGTGATGATCAGCGTGAAATTGCGCCATGCGCCGGAGATCGATCGTGCTGATGACATCGACATTGTGCAATAGGAACGGCTCTTCAGTTCGGTTGGAATCCTCGAGGAAAAACCAAGCGGCTTGCTTCAGGCCGCCACCGGTGTCGAGCAAGAGCTGCTCGCGAGAGACTTCGATGCGCATGCCAAAATTATCGTTTGCCTTCAGATAGTCCAGAATCATGGCGGCAAAGTGATGCACATTGATGATCACCTCGCGCACCTCAAAGGCGCGCAAGCGAGAGAGTGCGATCTCCAACATGGTGCGGCCGGCTACTTCTACCAGTGCCTTGGGGCGATCGTTGGTGAGCGGCCGCAATCGCGTGCCGAGTCCGGCGGCCAGGATCATTGCTTTCATTTGCCTAGATTCTCCAGGACAAGATGCCGTACCACCACCTCAACCCCGCTCTCATCGCGCAAGCGCTTTGCCATTTGCTCCGCCAGGTACACCGAGCGATGCTGCCCTCCGGTGCAGCCGAACGACACGGTTAAGCTCTTGAAGCCGCGCCGCCGATATTCGCTCACGCTAGCCTGCACCAGTGATAGGGCGCTGGCGAGAAACTGATGCACGCTCTCCTGCTGATTGAGATACTCGGCCACCGGCGCGTCTTTGCCGGTGAGCGATTTGAAGCGTTCCTGGCGCCCGGGGTTCGGCAGGCTGCGGGCATCGAAAACGAATCCGCCGCCATGTCCGGTGTCGTCTTGTGGCAAGCCGCGGTGAAATGAAAAGCTGAAAATTCGTACGACTAGACTTCCCTCGGCGGAAGCCATGCCCTGCAACTTCTCCGAGGCCACCATGCTTTTGAACGCGTCCATCAGCGCCGGCAACGCGATGGGCAACTCGACGTTGTGCAGCAGCCAGCGCAGGTTCTTCAGCGCATACGGCACGCTTTGCAGAAAAAGAGCCTTGCGCTCATAAAACCCGCGAAAGCCATAAGCGCCCAACGCCTGCATGATGCGGACATAAACGTAGGCATAGTAGTGCTGCATGAAGGCATCGCGCTCAACCCGGACGAAACCGGCAAGGCTGTCGAGATAGTGATCGAGTAATTGCCGGCGCATCTCCGGCGGCAGATCGGCCTTGGCATCGTAAAGAAGAGAAGCGATGTCATATTGCAGCGCGCCTTTGCGTCCGCCTTGATAATCCAGGAAAAATGGCCGGCTATCGCGCAGCATGATGTTGCGCGACTGAAAATCACGATAGAGAAAATAGTTGCGATCGGCGCCCAACAAGAACTTCGTCAGGCAGCCGAAATCGTCTTCCAGCGCCTGCTCATTGAAGGCGATGCCGGCGAGCCTGAGAAAGTAATATTTGAAATAACTCAAATCCCAAGCAATGGATTGGCCGTCGAAACTGGCGCGCGGATAGCAGACGTTGTAGTTCAGGTCTCGGCCGGCTTCGACCTGAAAGCGCGGCAGCACGGCCACCGCTTTGCGATATGCTTCCACCGCCTGGGGAGCAATCTCCCCGCTCGTGCGATGCTGCGAGAGAAACTCAAAGAGCGTGGTGTCGCCAAGATCTTCTTCGAGATAAGCGCCGTTACTCAGATCTTCGGCATAGATTTCCGGCACCGGCAGGCCGTGCCGGCGAAAGTGTCTGGAAAACTCGAGGAAAGCAACGTTCTCTTCGCGCACGTCGTAGAGCACGCCAATGGCATTGTGCTTTTCACCGGCAAGCCGGATGATCTTGCGTCCCGAAGCCCCGAGTTGGCCCTGTAGCGGTTGTGCCCGCTCGACCGGTGAGTGGAAATGCTGCTCAAATAACTTTTTGAGGACGTCCATGAATATAATTTCCAGCCATTCAGCTTTGACGTAGGTCGGGCTTGGCGTCGCCAGCCATCACCAAGATAGCATCGACTTCCACCAAGGCAACGGCCAAAAGCGGCGAGCTATATTTTCGGGGCCGGCGCGGCTGGTCTGTTGCGGCGAATTTTTCGTTTAAGATTTGTTGACGATTTTCTGGCGTGAGGCTATGCTTCCTGCATTATGCGTCTAAGTCTCGTTGTCCTCTTGCTTTTGTTACTACCCGGCATCGTTGCGGCCGAGAAAATCCCTGCCAATGCGTGGCAGACTGGTACTCTGACGGATTCGTCGGAGAGCTGGCACTCTAGGAGCGTCGGCTACATCACTGGCGGTCAGGGTTACGGTGTTCACGGTGGAATGGTTAGCCGGGAATATCCAATCGTTCGATACGTCATCGATTCCGGCACCTACCAATACGAAGCGGAGTTGGCGCTCAGGCATAAACGTGACAATCACCCATCTGTCACGGTCAATGGGAAAATTAAATTTGCCATCGTTAATTCTGACCTCTATGTCCAAGACGAACAGGGCAAGGAGTTCAAGTTAACCTTGGTAAAAAAGAAGACGCTCAAGATCGAACAGCCCGTCGAGCAGAAGTAAATTGCTGAGAGGGTTACTCAATGGTGGCTACCGACTATCTGATCGAATACACAGTGGAGCTTGAGGCCACTGCTGAAAGCTCTGTGCGTGTAATTGCCACGAACCTAACGGATCAATCTCTCAGCGAAACTTTCCTTACCCTTGAGCAGATGCGCTCTCTATTTAAGGTTTCTTTTTAATTAAATCCTTAATTTGTTTAGATTTTCTTGTATGTTTTTATTTTTTAGGTTT
>JBEKQP010000146.1:0-11292 GCA_049519595.1 Candidatus Korobacteraceae bacterium
CAGACATGATTCCAGCCTGCGAAGACCTGGACAACGCCGGTTTTTGGTCGCTGGAGTGCTGGGGTGGAGCCACGTTCGATTCCTGCATTCGTTTCCTCAACGAAGATCCCTGGGAACGTCTCCGCACCTTCCGCAAGTTGCTGCCTAAAACCCGGCTTCAGATGCTGCTTCGCGGTCAGAACCTGTTGGGCTATCGCCACTATGAAGACGGCGTGATCGAACGTTTTGTCGATAAGGCCGCCGAGAACGGCATGGACGTGTTCCGCGTCTTCGACGCGCTCAACGACCTTCGCAACCTGCGCACCACCATTCGGGCGGTCAAGAAGACGGGTAAGCACGCGCAAGGCACCATCTGTTACACCGTCAGCCCGGTGCACACGATCGAAGCCTTTGCCGAAATGGCGGAGCAGTTGGTCGAGATGGGCTGCGATTCGATCTGCATCAAGGACATGGCGGCGTTGCTGAAGCCGCAGCCCGCCTACGATCTGGTCAAAAGCATCAAGAAACGCTGCGGCGAGCAGACTCTGGTGCATGTTCACGTCCATGCCACCACCGGCGTCACACTGGTCTCGCTAATGAAAGCGATCGAAGCCGGCGCTGATATCGTCGACACGGCCATCAGCTCGCTTTCGCTCGGTCCTGGGCACAACCCGACGGAGAGCTTCGTTGAGATGCTGGAGGGCACGCCCTACAACACCCGGTTGGACATGGACCGGCTGCTCAAGGTGAAGCGCTACTTCGCCAAGATACGTCCACGCTACAGCGAGTTCCTGAGCGACATCAACGGCGTGGAAACCGAGATATTCAAGAGCCAGATTCCGGGCGGCATGATCTCCAACATGGAGAGCCAGCTCAAGCAGCAGGGGGCGGGTGATCGCCTGCAGGAAGTGCTCGAAGAGGTGCCCAGGGTGCGGCGCGACGCCGGTTACCCACCGCTGGTCACGCCTTCCAGCCAAATCACCGGTTCGCAGTCCGTCCTAAACGTGCTGATGGGCAAATACAAGGTGCTCACCGGAGAGTTCGCCGACCTCATGCTCGGCTACTACGGCAGCACCCTGGGCGAGAAGAACCCGGAGGTCCTTAAACTCGCCGAGGCGTACGCCAAAAAGCCGCCAATCACCTCCCGCCCGGCGGATTTGCTGAAGCCGGAATGGGAGGCATTACGTGCGCAGGCCCTCGCCCTGGAAGGTTGCAACGGTAGCGATGAGGATGTGCTCACCTACGCGATGTTTCCCCAGGTGACGTCCAAGTTTTTTGCTGCCCGCCATCTGGGACCTAAGAATCTGGGCAAAGACCCGGCGAAGGCTGTACCCCCACCCGCGCCGGCGGCGGGCGCGGCGCCTGCAAGCAGCCTCGCTCACCCTCAGAACTACGTCGTGACGCTGAATGGGAAAGAGCACAGGGTTACGGTCGCGCCGGCTAAATAGGCAGGTTTGTTTTCGTCTTCACAATAGAACAACTAAGGATTGGCCGAATCGATCGGAGAAAAACCATGGCCACGCAAAGCACTGAGGCGGCACCAAAGACATCGGCAAAAAAAACAATGGACGAGCGGGTTACCGAGTTGCGAACCCGGCGTGAGCAGGCACAGCTCGGCGGCGGCAAGACCCGCATCGAAAAGCAACACAAGGGCGGTAAACTCAGCGCCCGTGAGCGCATCGAGCGGCTCGTCGATCCCGACAGCTTCCAGGAGATCGCCCTGTTCGCCGAGCATCGCGCCACCCTGTTCGGAATGGCGGGGAAGGAAATGCCCGCCGATGGCGTAGTAACCGGCTGTGCCACCGTCGACCGCCGGCTGATCCATTTGGCCAGTCAGGATTTTACCGTCGCTGGCGGCGCCGCCGGTGAGGTCCATTGCGACAAGATTGCCGACATGATGGAGATGTCGCTGAAGACCGGCAGCCCTTTCGTCTTCATCAATGACTCGGGTGGCGCGCGCGTGCAGGAAGGCATCGATAGTCTCTCCGGTTACGGACGCGTTTTTTATCGCAACGTAATGCTGTCAGGCACGGTGCCGCAGATCTCGGTCATCTGTGGTCCCTGCGCTGGCGGCGCGGCCTACAGCCCGGCGCTGACGGATTTCATCATCCAGACACGCAACGCGCAGATGTTTATCACTGGACCGCAAGTCATTAAGCAGGTGACTGGCGAGGTGGTCACAGCCGAGGAACTGGGCGGCCCGCAGACGCAGATGAACACTTCGGGCGTGGTGCATCTGGTGGCCGCGAATGACGAAGAGGCCCTCTACCTTTGCCGCAGGCTGCTCAGTTTTTTGCCTTCCAACAATCTGGAGGATCCGCCCTACCTTCCGTTTGACATGCCGTTAGCGGACGATCCGGAGCTAGGCAACCTGTTGCCGCCGGAAAGCAAGGTCGGCTACGATATGCGCGGCATCATTACTCGCGTGCTGGATCACCAGGATTTTCTGGAGATTCAGCCAGGCTTCGCGCCCAACATTGTGGTGGGGTTCGGACGGATTCAGGGTCGCTCGGTGGGGGTTGTAGGAAACCAGCCCTCGGTGCTGGCAGGGGCGCTCGACATCAACGCCTCTGACAAGGCAGCGCGGTTCATCCGTTTCTGCAACGCCTTCAATGTCCCGCTGGTGACCTTCGTTGACGTTCCCGGTTTTCTGCCCGGTGTGCAGCAGGAGTACGGCGGAATCATTCGTCACGGAGCCAAGATGCTGTTTGCCTACTCGGCGACGACCGTACCCAAAGTCACCGTCATCGTACGCAAGGCTTATGGCGGTTCCTACCTGGCAATGTGCGGCAAGGATCTCGGGGCCGACCGCGTGCTGGCGTGGCCTACGGCCGAAATCGCCGTTATGGGCGCCGAGGGCGCGGCTGAGATCGTTTTTCGCCGCGAAATCGACGCCGCCAAGGACAAAGGGGCCCGGCGTAAGGAGCTTATCGCACTCTATCGCAACACCTTTGCCACCCCGTTTGTAGCCGCTGGACGCCGGCTGGTGGACGACATTATCGAACCGTCGCAAACCCGACGTATGGTGGCGCGCGCGCTGGAATCGCTGCACCACAAACGCGAGTTGCGTCCGCCCAAGAAGCATGGATTGATTCCGCTTTAAGGCGAATGGAGGATTGGATGGAAGAACAAGATCCAAAAACCGGCAAATCTCCCTTGCAGCTTCTCTTACAGGAAGTCGGCGAGCTGAGGCGCGAAATCCGTGAGCAGGGAAAGCGTCTGACCGAGCTTGAGATGGCGCTTTCGAGAACGGCGGGGAAAGCGACGAACATGGCGACCGCCGGGCCTGCCGTCGCGCCGCTCGCGGCTGCGGCAGGCGACGAGATCACGCCGGAGAGGATGGCCGTTATCGCTGCCGTCGTCACCGCGTTCCTGGGTAGGAATGTGAGAATCCACCAGGCACGCCTGGTTAATCCCGAAGTGGTGAGTTCCTGGGCGCAGCAGGGACGCGTTTTCGTGCAGGCTTCCCATGCCCTTGTGCGGCACTGATCATACGGATGAGCGGTTGGTTGGGTTTGAAAAGGAGCGCTCTACTTGAAGCTACAGATCGCGATTGATGGCAAAAAATATGAAGTTGACGTTGAGATAGCCGAGGACGATGCTCAACCCCGGATGTACCCGGCGTATGTGCCGCCACAGTCCTCGACTGCTAACGGTGCGCCGGCTGCTCCGGCTGCCGGCCCGAGGCCGTTACCGACGGGGACGGAAGCGGTTGCCGATGAGTCAAAGGTATGCCGTAGCCCCATTGCTGGCGTTGTCATCCGCTGTAACGCTCAGACTGGACAGCAAATTCAGCCCAACGATCTGCTGCTGGTGGTGGAAGCCATGAAGATGGAAACCAATGTCACCGCACCGCTCGCAGGCACAGTCAAGAACATCAGGGTGCAGCCTGGCGACGCCGTTCAGATCGGACAGGTTGTGGTCGAGTTCGAATAGCAAAACAGGGTGGGGCTCGGGTGTTGATTATTTCGCAGCCGGCAAGCTCCACCCCGTATTCAGAGGTAGAATTCCAAGCTGACGGAACTGCAGCGTTGCTCCCGCCAAAAGGGGTGGTATTCAACAATAGAGGAAAATGGTTATGAGTCATGCTCACCCAGTGAGTGCCTTTAACCAGGAACTGCTGAAGGTTCCCGGATTCCTTTTTTTTGATCACATTGCCGTTGCGGTTCGTTCGGGCGAGTTGGACAAACAGGTTGAGGCATATCAACTGCTCGGATTCCGCGAAGTTCACCGCGAAGAAGTGCTCGGCGGTGACCAGGTGCGCGAGGCATTGCTGCAAGTTGGCGATGGCCCGAACATGATTCAGGTCATCGAACCGCTTAACGAGACCTCTCCGGTGCAGAAGTTCATCGACAAGAATGGCGGGCGCGGCGGCTTGACCCACCTCGCTTTCCGTGTGCGCAACGCCAAAGCGGCGTACGATTATATGAAAGGGGCGGGGTTCAACCTTATCGACAAGGCTCCGCGCCCGGGCTCACGTGGAACCACGGTGTTTTTCCTGCATCCAAAGTCGCGTAACGAAAACCCCTTCGGGTTCCTGATTGAGGTGGTTGAAGACCCCAGCCAGCACTGAGCGCAGTGAGGGAATTGAGCATCGGCTATGCCACAAGACAACAGCTTAAAGCTGAAAGAAGACTTTCCTCCGATAACTACCGCGGAGTGGAACGAGGTCGTCGGCAAAGACCTCAAAGGCGACGGGCCTTCTAAGTTGCTCTGGAAGACCGAGGAAGGGATTACCGTAAAACCCTTCTATCGCTCGGAAGACCTGAAGGAGCTGCAGCGTCAACTCGACAGTGCTCCGGGTGAATATCCGTTCGTACGCGGCACGCGCGCGACCAATGACTGGTCCATCCGGCAAACCATCGACTTAGCGGACCCAGTGCAGGCCAACACGGCCGCTCGCCAGGCGCTTGCCGCCGGAGCGGGCTCGATCGCCTTTGAAATTCTGCCGGAAGGCGCCCGCCTGCGCGGCGTCGCCGTGCAGAACGCCGAAGACATGCGGCGGCTGATCAAAGGTCTCCATGGCTCTCCGCTCTCATTTCGTGCACACCAGGCGGCGAGTGCAATCCTCATGCTCTATCTTGCCGCGCTCAAAGAGTCGGCCCGTGTTGCCGGCTCCGTCGATTTCGATCCGCTTGGCGACCTGGCGCTGGAAGGAACAAGCGCGCGCACTCCGCAAGGGATCTTCGACGACACCGCCGAGATCCTGAAATTTGCCGGTCGCAAGGCGCCTCTGCTGCGAACCCTCGCGGTTCGCGCCGGACAGTTTACAGAGGCGGGCGGCACCGTCGTGCAGGAACTTGCCTTCGGGCTCGCCACGGGTGTGGAGTATCTTTCCGAACTCACGCAACGCGGGCTCGACGTCGATGAAATCTGCTCGAAAATCTTCTTTGTGTTTGCTGCCGGTTCCAACTATTTCTTCCAGATAGCAAAGCTGCGCGCCTTCCGCATGATGTGGGCCGAGGCAGTTGCGCAGTTTAAGCCGAAGCAGGCAGACTCGTCCAAGGCCGTTGTGGAAAGTGTCACCGCGCGCTGGGGAATCACGGCTTACGCCGCGCACAATAATTTGCTGCGTGGCGCCACCGAAGCCATGTCGGCCGCTATCGGCGGTTGCGACAGCATCGAAGTGACGCCATTCGACGCCGCCTGCAAGCCCTCCGACGATTTCTCCCGCCGCCTGGCGCGTAACACCCAAATCATTCTCAAGCAGGAAGCCTATCTGGATCGGGTGGCCGATCCCGGCGGTGGTTCTTATTATGTGGAGGCACTCACCGATTCGCTGGCACGTGAGGCATGGAAACTCTTCCAGCAAGTGGAAGCCAAGGGCGGGATGCTCAAGGCCATGCAGGCCGGTTTCGTCCAACAGGAAATTGCCAACTCCCGCCGGCAGAAGGATGAAGCCATCGCTGCGCGCCGCCGCAGCCTGCTGGGAACCAATCAGTACCCGGATCCGAACGAGCAAGTGCTCGAAGTGCTTGATCGAAACGGAAATGTCACCGCATTGCGCGCGTCGGGAGCCAAGCCGGCTTCGTCGCCTGTCGAGTTGGCGCGCCAGTTCGCCGATGGCCTGATGCTGGGCGATTGCCTGGCCCCCGGTGCCGCGGTGTTTACGGTCGAAAAGCTTACGCCCTACCGTGGGGCTGAACCCTTCGAAGCGCTGCGTCTGCGCACGGAGCAGCATGCCGCCAAGACCGGCCACTGTCCGCGTGTGCTTCTGCTGGAGTATGGCGACCTGAAGATGCGCAAAGCCCGCGCAGCCTTCAGCATGAACTTCTTTGCCGCGGCTGGTTTCCAGATCGTCACGGCCTCCGCCGAAGCCGATCCCGCCGCCGCCGCCGAAGTCATCGCGGAGCGAAAACCGGACTTGGTCGTGCTTTGCAGCGCGGATCAGCAATACCCGACCATGGCACGGCCGCTGATCGAAAGACTACGGCAATCGAAAGTGGTCCCGGTGATCGTTGCCGGTTACCCCAAAGCTGACATCGAACAACTTCAGCGGGATGGGGTCGCCGATTTCATCCACGTTCGCAGCAACGCGCTGCAGGTATTGACGCACTGGCAGCAGCAGTTGCAGGTGGGAGATTAACAACATGCGGCCTGATTTCAGCAGCATCGAGTTCCGACCGAAAGCCAACGGTGATGCGCCTGCCTCGTTCAGTGCGGTCGCATCCGAGCGCACGGCGGGAGCGGCGGGCGGGCGCGTCTGGCTCACGCCGGAACATATCGAAGTTCCAGGATTTTTCAGCCGCCAGGTGCTGGAAGGCATGGAGCACCTCGAATACGCCGCCGGCATTCCGCCTTTCCTGCGCGGCCCGTACTCGACGATGTACGCCACGCGACCGTGGACGATACGCCAATACGCCGGCTTCTCCACGGCCGAGGAGTCGAACGCTTTTTACCGCCGCAATCTTGCCGCCGGTCAAAAGGGACTCTCGGTCGCTTTCGATCTGCCGACGCATCGCGGTTACGACAGCGATCACGAGCGCGTGCCCGGCGATGTGGGCAAGGCCGGCGTCGCCATCGACTCGATTCTCGACATGAAGATCCTCTTCGGCCAGATCCCGCTGGATCAAATGTCGGTGTCGATGACCATGAACGGCGCGGTGCTGCCCATCATGGCCTTCTACATCGTTGCCGCCGAGGAGCAGGGCGTGCCGCCGGAAAAGTTGAGCGGAACCATCCAGAACGACGTTCTCAAGGAGTTCATGGTCCGCAATACCTACATCTATCCGCCCGCGCCTTCGATGCGGATCATCGGCGACATCTTCCGCTATTGCTCGGAAAGGATGCCGAAGTTCAACTGCATCAGCGTGAGCGGCTACCACATGCAGGAAGCCGGAGCCACCGCTGATCTCGAGCTGGCCTATACGCTGGCCGACGGCGTTGAATACCTGCGCACCGGTGTTAAGGCGGGGCTTTCGGTCGATGACTTTGCGCCGCGCATCTCCTTTTTCTGGGCGATTGGCATGAATCACTTCATGGAGATCGCCAAGATGCGCGCCGCCCGCGTGCTCTGGGCCAAGCTGGTCAAGCAGTTTGAACCCAAGAAAGTAAAATCGCTGACGCTGCGCACGCACTGCCAGACCTCCGGCTGGAGCCTGGCCGCACAAGATCCGTATAACAATGTGATCCGCACATGCGTGGAGGCCATGGCCGCCGCCCTGGGCCACACCCAGTCACTGCATACGAATTCCTTGGACGAAGCCATCGCGCTGCCAACGGACTTCTCCGCCGGCATTGCGCGTAACACACAGCTCTATCTCCAGCAGGAGACCGAGATCACCCGCGTCGTCGATCCCTGGGCCGGCTCTTACTATGTCGAAAAACTCACCCATGAACTGATTCACCGTGGATGGGCGCTCATCAGCGAAGTGGAGGAACTCGGCGGCATGGTGAAGGCCATCGAGGCCGGCATTCCGAAGATGCGCATTGAGGAAGCCGCCGCGCGCAAGCAGGCCCGGATCGATGCCGGCGTGGACACCATCGTCGGAGTCAACACCTTCAGGCTCGACAAGGAAGCCCCGCTTGCCACCCTCGAAGTCGACAACAGCGCCGTTCGTGAGGCCCAGATCCGGCGGCTTGAGCAGCTTAAAGCGGAGCGCAACGCGGGCGAAGTCGAGTGTGCACTGGCAGCACTCACCGAATGCGCGCGCACGGGAGACGGTAATCTGCTGGCATTGGCCGTCGATGCCGCTCGCAAACGCGCCACCTTGGGCGAAATCTCAAGCGCACTGGAGAAGGTCTATGGCCGCTATCAGGCGGTCATCCGTTCCATCTCGGGTGTTTACTCGGCGGAGAGCCAAATGGACAAGGAATTTCAGAACGCGCGCCACATGGCCGACGAGTTCGCCAAAACCGAAGGCCGCCGTCCGCGAATCCTGGTAGCCAAGATGGGACAGGACGGCCACGACCGTGGCGCCAAGGTCATCTCTACGGCCTTCGCCGACCTCGGCTTTGATGTCGATATTGGACCGCTCTTCCAGACTCCGCGCGAAGTGGCGCGCCACGCCGTCGAAAATGACGTTCACGTGCTCGGCGTATCTACTCTCGCCGGCGGCCATAAGACGCTCGTTCCGCAGGTTATCGAGGAGCTCAAGACGCTGGGCCGCGAAGACATTCTCGTCGTCGTCGGCGGAGTCGTTCCGCCGCAGGACTTTCAGTTTCTCTATGACGCCGGAGCAGCCGGTGTCTTCGGTCCCGGCACCATCATTCCGGTTGCGGCGCAGAAGATTCTGCGCGTACTGATCAGCGCCACAGTAGAAGACAAGGTGTAGCGGCGTCGCAGTCGTTGAACACTTTCAGCGTGTCACCCTGAGTTGCGAAGGATACGGCGGCTCTAATCCTGATATGCCCTAAGGACACGACACTCGTTTCTTCCGCAATACTCCTACTCTGAAATCGCTTCAGGGGGTAAACTCTGAGCCGGAGTTTCCGCCATGCGCAACGCGAGTCGCCGGAAGCTCGTCGGGGAGGCTAGCAGAATGTATCGCAGCAAAAAAATTCTAGGTAAGCCCGAGTGGTGTTTTAACCGCAGCGTCTTCAAGTCTCTTGGCTACTCAAACGACGATTTGGACAAGCCGATCATTGGCATCGCCAACGCCTGGAATGAGCTGGTTCCGGGACACGCTAATCTGCGGCAAGTGGCGGAATGGGTTCGCAAAGGCATTTATAAGGCGGGTGGAGCGGTGGCCGAATTCGGGGTGATCGGCGCCTGCGACGGCACGGCACAGGGGAACGTCGGCATGCACTTCATCCTGCCCTCGAGGGACTTGATTGCCAACGATATCGAAGTGATGGTCGAGGCCCATCAACTGGATGCGATCGTCCTGTTGGGATCCTGCGACAAGATCGTTCCCGGTATGCTGATGGCGGCTGCACGACTGGATATTCCTGCAATCTTCCTCCCGGGCGGGCCTATGTTGGGCGGCGTTGTCTTCGACAACCGGAAGTCGGACCTGACGACCATGTCGGAAGCCCTGGGAATGCTGAAGAACAACACCATCAGCGAAGAGACTTACGAAGGCCTGGAAGATCTTTGCGGACCGACCTGCGGCTCCTGTGCGTTTCTAGGAACGGCCAACACGATGTGTTGTCTGGCCGAAGCCCTTGGGATATCGCTTCCCGGCTCGGCCTTGATTCCGGCGGTCTATGCCGAAAGGCTGAGGATTGGCGAAGAAACCGGCAAGGCAATCGTCAATCTGGCAAAAAACGGGGTGAAGGCGAAGGACATCATCACCCTGGAATCGTTGCGCAACGCGGTGCGCGTGCTGATGGCAATCGGCGGGTCGACGAACGCGATCCTGCACCTTACGGCAGTGGCTGCGGAGATCGGAATCGCCGCCGAAGAGATGATGAATGTCTACGATTGCACCAGCGAAACCACGCCGCAGGTGGCAAAGGTCAATCCAGCATCGAAATACGATATGGAGGATTTCTACAAGGCTGGTGGCATTCCCCAGGTCATGCAGGAGATCAAGTCTTTGCTTCACCTTGAGTGCCGCACGGTGAGCGGCGCGACCGTCGGCGAAAACCTGGAACGCTTCCGGGGGCAGTTCCCGGTGAATCGCGAGGTCATCAAGACCATGAGCGAGCCCTTCAACGCGCTCAAGGGATTGGCCATCTTGAAAGGCAATTTGGCACCTGACACTGCGGTGACCAAGCCTGCGGCCATCGATCCTTCGATGTGGAAGTTTACTGGGACGGCACGCGTCTTCGATTCCGAGGAGTTGGCCGAAGCGGCTATTCTGGCGGGAAAGATCAAGGAAGGCGACGTCGTCGTGATTCGCTACGAAGGGCCGAAGGGCGGCCCGGGCATGCGCGAAATGTACAAGGCCATGAAGTACATCTACGGCATGGGACTGGCGAAAAAGACCGCTCTCATTACCGATGGCCGGTTCTCCGGGACCAACAATGGATGTTTCGTCGGACACATTTCACCGGAAGCCGCCGAAGGCGGACCCTTAGCGATTGTCGCCGACGGCGATACAATTACCATCGACATTCCGGGTAAGACCTTGCAGTTGCAGGTGAGCGAGGAGGAAATCGCGACTCGCTTGAAAACCTGGAAAAGACCGGAGCCCAAGTTCACTAAAGGGTATCTTGGTCTCTACACGAAATTGGCGTCGTCGGCTGCAAGCGGAGCGATTCTGCGGATGGAATAGCGGCGCTCTCCGGGCGTGAGAAGTAAGAAGAAATGTCATGGCGAGCGAAGTCGAGGCATCTTTTGTTTCGGCTGTTCGTCTCGGCACAGCGTTAGCGCTGATACTCTCCGCTCCTGAGTGAGTGGCGAGAAAGTCAGCAGTTCCCGTTTGGGCAAACGAGTGATAACCCCTGCTATTAACAGCAATCGAAGAGGTAAGCTCAGCAGATGACCGATTCTGCCGCACTGGAACAGATGAACTCGGTGAGATACCTTTACCTGCGCGAAATTTATGAGCCGGACGAGAATGCTCTGAACACGCTCAGAATTGTCGTGCGGGAAGCGGCTCTCAACTATCGCAAGAACTTCGACGCGCCTCCCAAGTTAGGGGCATTATGAAAGACGCGCATCCAATCGAGCCAATGCAAGGCTGCAAGGTCTTTCGGTTGGATTGGAAGAACTACATCGCTTATCTGGTCACGGAGGAGATGGCTGGCTCGTGCGGCCCCAGCAACGAAGATGAGTGTTACGCGGGCAAGGTTCTCCGCCTGTACAGCAAGTCACACTTTCTCGACCATATTGCGCGGGATACTGGCTGCCATCTTCAGCCATTGCGGCACTACAAATTGATTTGTCTCAATCACCTGATCGACGTGGTCTCCTATTTTGAACCG
>JBEKQP010000147.1:0-11267 GCA_049519595.1 Candidatus Korobacteraceae bacterium
CGGCATAACCATGAACATCAACGGAAAAAACGTTCTGGTCGTCGGTTTAGGCAAGTCGGGAGTTGCCTCGGCGCTGTTCCTGCAGGCGCGGGGCGCGTGCGTTACTGTCTCCGACGCCAAACCGCAACAGCAGCTTCAAGACCAGATCCCGGCGCTGCTGGACAAGGGCATCACGGTCGAAACCGGCAAGCACGGCGAGCGCACCTTTCAGAATAAGGACCTCATTGTCATCAGTCCCGGAGTGCCGATCGACATGCCGCAACTGGCCCGGGCGCGGCGCGAAGGCACGCCGGTGATTGGCGAAATCGAATTGGCATCCCGTTTCCTGGAAGGCAAGATCGTCGCCATTACCGGCTCAAACGGCAAGACCACGACCACCAGCCTCACCGGTGAAGTGATCGCGGCTGGCGGCTGCAAAACCTTGGTAGGCGGTAACATCGGCACACCCGCGATCAGTTTTGTCGAACAATCTTCGGCCGATACCTGGGTGGTGCTGGAGATTTCCAGCTTTCAACTGGAGACGATCGAGAGCTTTCGTCCGCGCATCTCTGCCGTTCTGAACCTTTCGCCGGACCACCTCGATCGCCACGGTAGCATGGCGAACTATTTCGCGACCAAGGCGCGCATCTTTGAAAATCAGACGGCAGGCGATTATGCGGTGCTGAATGCCGATGACGAGCCGACGGCGTTGCTGGCCTCCGGTCTGCGGCCCTGCGTCTATTGGTTCAGCCGCAAGCGGGAGGTGGAGCGCGGCGCGTTTGTCCGTGGCGACAAAATCATGTTCCGCGACGAGCGTGGCGAGCGGGCGGTGATGTCGTGCGGCGAGATCACACTGAAGGGCGCTCACAATCTGGAAAACGTGCTGGCAGCGGTGGCCATGGGCTCGCTTGCCGGTATCGAAGGCGCGAAGATTCGCACTGCCGTCAAGGACTTCAAGGCCGTTGAGCACCGCCTGGAATACGTGGCCACCATCGCCGGCGTCGACTATTACAACGACTCCAAGGCAACCAACGTTGACGCTACCATCAAGGCCCTGGAGGCATTTGCCGGTGGCATTCACATCATCCTCGGCGGCAAGGACAAAGGCAGCGATTATAGCGTCCTCAATCGCCTGCTGCGCGAGCGCGCGCGGCACGTGTATACCATCGGAGCGGCTTCCCGCAAGATTGAGTCGCAGATCGAAAGTTCCGTTCCCATCACCAGCTCCGGCACCCTGGGCGAAGCCATCCGCGATGCGTCCAGGAATGCTCAGGCCGGAGAAATTATCCTGCTGGCGCCTGCTTGCTCGAGTTTCGACCAGTTCAACAGCTACGAAGAGCGCGGCCGCGTTTTCAAGGCCGAAGTTCGTGCCCTCGAAGCGCACGCTGGAGGCCGTTGAATGCCGAAGCGGGTCAGTGTCGACAAGTGGCTGTTCGGCGTTACGCTGCTGCTGGTCTTCATCGGCCTGATTATGGTTTTTAGCGCCTCGGCGGTCATCGCCAAGGATCGCTTTGGCTCGCCCTATAGCTTCCTGTTGAGGCAGCTCATGTGGGCGCTTGCCGGGCTCGTCGCGATGGTGCTAATGATGAGCTTCGACTACCGGCGGCTCAAGTCGTCCAGCGTTGTTTTCACCGCTCTCGGCGTTACTGCCTTGCTGCTGCTGGCGGTCTTTTTCCTGGATCGCCACGCCAATACACATCGCTGGATCCGCCTGGGAGGGTTTTCGCTTCAGCCTTCGGAGCTGGCCAAGCCCGCTATCATTCTGTTCCTGGCGTACTTCCTGGAAAAGCGTTACAAGAATATCGCCGACTGGCGACGCACGTTGCTGCCGGTGGTTGTGCCGACCTTCATCTTCACCTTGTTGATTGTGGCAGAGCCTGACTTGGGCACTGCCATGGCGATCTGCGTCATCACCGCCGCAGTACTGCTTACGGCGGGAATGAAGCTGAGGTACTTTGGCTACGCCGCGCTGGCGTCGACGTTGCCGCTCTATATCCTGATCTTTCGCACCGCGTGGCGTGCCCGCCGGATCACGGCCTTTCTGCATCCTGATCGCGATCCCCTGGGAGCCGGGTTCCACATCACCCAATCGCTGATTGCCGTGGGCACGGGCGGCATCTTTGGCCAGGGATTGATGGAAGGAAAGCAGAAGCTGTTTTACCTTCCCGAACCGCAGACAGACTTTATTTTTGCTGTCATCGCCGAGGAATGGGGACTGATCGGATCGGTGGCGATCGTCCTGCTGTTCGCGATCTTCTGCTACCGGGGTCTGCGAACGGCGATGCTCACGCGCGACTACTTCGCCCGCTTCCTTGCGGTTGGCATCACCGCCATGGTGGGAGTGCAGGCCCTGTTTAATATCAGCGTGGTGCTGGGATTGCTGCCGACCAAGGGCATTCCACTGCCATTTATCTCTTACGGCGGTTCCTCCTTGTTTATTACACTTACCAGTGTCGGGGTGCTGCTCAACATCACCCAGCAAACCGACTGATAACCTTCAAAGACGGGCCGAATAACCGAATGATGCGCGCAATTCTTGCCGGCGGCGGGACGGGGGGACATGTCATCCCAGCCATCGCCATCGCCCAGCAGCTCAGGGACAACCACGGCGCCGAAGCCATCTTCGTAGGCACGGAGCGGGGCATCGAAACCCGCTTGGTGCCGGAAGCGGGATTCCAGCTGCGCCTGATCGACGTGGGTCAGCTTAACCGCGTGAGCCTGGCGACGCGCATCCGGACGCTGACCGCTTTGCCCAGTGCCATCGTGGCCGCCTGGAGCATCATGACGGGGTTCAGGCCAGACGTGGTGGTCGGCGTAGGTGGTTACGCTTCGGGCCCGGCCATGCTTGCGGCCGCGCTGCGGGGCACCCCTTCCCTGATCTTCGAGCCCAATGTTGTGCCGGGATTCGCCAATCGCATGGTCGCTCCCATGGCAAAGGCCGCAGCGGTTCACTTTGAGCAGACCTGCCGCTGGTTCCAGAATTGCGAAGTGACGGGCGTGCCAGTTCGGCGCGAGTTCTTCGATATCCCCCGGCGGGCTCCGGGCTCAACTCCAACTTTGCTGCTGTTTGGCGGCAGCCAGGGTTCGCGCGCACTCAACCGCGCGTTGGTCGAGTCACTCTCTGCGTTGGCGGAACGCGTTCCGGGAATTCACGTCATCCACCAGACGGGTGAACGCGAATATGAACAGATACAGGCGGAATATTTGAAAGTCTCGATCCGTGCGGAGGTGTCGCCGTTCATCGTCGATATGGCTTCTGCATTTGCCTGCGCCGACCTGATCGTCTGCCGCTCCGGAGCCAGTACGGTCGCCGAGATCGCAGCAGCAGGCAAGGCGGCTATCTTCGTCCCATTACCCACGGCCGCCGACGATCATCAGCGGCGCAACGCCGAGACCTTGGCCCAGCGAAATGCGGCACTGGTGATTCCTGAATCCGAACTCAGCTCCGCCCGCCTCGTGGAAACCGTTTCGACATTGATCATGGACAGGCCGCGACTAGACGCGATCGGCGAGGCGGCACGACGCTTGGCACATGCCGATGCGGCGGCCCACATCGCCCGCATGGCGGCACGGCTGGCGGGGGTACCGGCCTAAAAGCCCGATCATCGCTAAATCAAAACGACCTCGGATGGCTGTTCGCCCAGAGCACAACCAGAGATACGGTATTCTTCGCTGCGGTGTCATCGTGAGGGGGTTCGCCGCTGTTGCGAACCGACGTGACGATCTATGCATTTCAGCGCACGTCAAAGATCGGAAAAAAACGAATACATGGACCCTTACGTCGCGTCCTTACGGACGCTCCTCAGGGCGACACGCTGCAAGAATCGTTCTCGGGATACACCCGCCTGCCTTAAGCACCACCGCCTGAAACCGCCGCCAGCAGATCGATCTCGTCGCCCGGCTTCACCGCCGTGCCGAGCTTGCCCGGTTCGACCAGTTGATCGTTGAGAAACACCGCCATCATGGGGTTGATCGCGTCTTCTCCGATCCATAGGAGGCGAGACAGTTCGGGATATCGGTCAGTGAGCGCGCGCAGGGCCGAGCGTACGGTTGTCGCGGAAACTTCCACCGAGCTGATGCCTCCAATTCGCTCGCCAAAAAACGTCGTGAAGCGGATGCGCACCATCAGAACGCGGCAATCTCCTGGTCGAAGACCGACCAAACTTTTTCGGAAAGGGCCGAGAAGAACTCGCGGGTGACAAACGGCGCCCCCAAACCCAATTTGCTATTGGGGCGATCGAAGACGTCGGATGGAAGCGTATATTCCGAGCGATCGAAGCCTTGTTTGCGCTCCATCCATAACCCGCGGATGTATGCGTGGCGAACCGTTGCCAGCAGCTCCTGCGTCGTGATCTCGAGTCCGACCTCGTACTTGAGAGCTTGAGCCGCCATATCGGGGCTCATGATAGTGAACTTGCAAATCCCCAACATATCGTCGCGCACCTGGAAGAGGCCGCGCTGGGTGATTGCCTTGGCCCAATAGTCGACTGACGTGTCGCGCTCGGCCGGAAACAGCAGATGGGTAGCCATGGACATGTGCCCGCCGGCAATGGCCCAGGGGTATCCGGGGTTGGTGTCCGGAAGGTAGGCCGGCAGTTCGAGTCCCTTGCATTGCATGGCATAGGCGGTGTCGCCGAGCTGCTCGGAGAGCCGCTTGACGCCGCGCCCGATCTCCGGATAACGGCCCATGCCAGTGCCTTCGATCAGCTCTTTTATCTTCTCGAAGTCGCCGAAGCTGGCGCCATTGAAAAGCGGCTTTTCAGGATGCCGTTCGTTGTAGTCGAGCACGTAGGCAATCGTGGTGCCGAGGGAAATACTGTCCATTCCAAGGTGATCGACCAAGCTGATCAGATCGGCGCCCTCGTTTGGATCGTGTACGCCCAGGTTGGTCGAGAGCAGGTTCACCGGCTCGTAGTCGAACTTCGCGCGGAAGCGCCCGCGCTTGCCGTCGGCTGTCTTGTCGTAGACGTTCTTGTGACAATTGATGCCGCAGCGGTAGCACGACTCCGCCTTGATGAAAAATTGCGGCTCGACCACCGTACGCGACATCAGCCACGGCTTGTCGTCACCCTTGGGACGAAAATTGTTCTGCGGCAATAAATTGTTTGGATAGAAGACTTCATAGTGAGCCCAGGTCCCGCCGAGCCCGCCTTTATCTTTTTCGCGAAACTTGCGCGAACCCGGCCCCGTGCCGCTCTCCCGGTTGATGTCTCGAATCTCCGGTTTCAGTTTTCCCATCTGATCGGGCGCTTGCGCGACAATGGCGATGACTCTCTTGTATCCCATCACGCTACCCATGCCGCCGCGACCGGCCCATCGGCATTTGTCGTCGCCCGATTTCAGCTGGTTTTCCGTGCTCAGGCCGACGGCCGCGAAATAGCACGACTCATAGTTTTCGCCCGCCGGACCAATCACCGCGAAGTAAGCATCCTGCGGGTAGTCTTTCTGCAGCCGCATGATCTTGTCGTGGCAACTGAGCCCGAGAAGGTGATCGGCGGGCTCGAACTCCACGGTCGGCCCCTCGGTGCCGTGGCGCAGCACTACCACCACGGGGCCGCTCGCCCGTCCCTCCAGAATCAGTTCATCGACGCCGGTCCAGCGCAGCTTGCACCCGAACTTGTCGCTTCCCGCCGACCACATGGCGCCGGGCAATCCCTTGCCGGAAACCTTCAGCGGACTATAGGCGGAAAAATAAGTCCGCAAACCGGTCATCACGCTCGAACCGGTGAGGATGCCCGTATTGACGATCAGCGGATTCTCAGGCGTGAAGGCGTTGGTGATCGTACGCTCGCCGAGGATCTGGAAAGAGCGGCCGAAGCCGCCGAGAACCTCTTCCAGGTTCCGGCAGGGCAGGTCCTCGAGGCGAACGCCACGCGAGGGCAAGTCGATAGTGCAGCGGGTATACGAAACCGCTTTGGGATCGTTTCGCGACTCCTGGAAGGATAAGCGCATCTGAATCTCCACAATCTTCGCAACCGGCCCGGCAACCAAGCAGAGAGCAAGGATTCTATCCGTAATAAATGAATCGACTCGAATGATAGCATTCCCCGCTGAACCGGACCAACCTAACCCGACCCATCAAACTGTCATAGCGCCCACAACAACGCCCCGGTTTTCAAGGCACTTGCGCCGCGCCGCATGTTCCATCATGGAGCCTATAATCAAAATTCGTCGGCTTCTTCTCCGGTTGCTTTTTTCGCCGGAGCCAACGTTGGCATGAACTTGGCCGGGCATTGGGGAGAACGGTTCCTGTCCTGTCCGCCAAAACATGGGTGGCTCGACAGCGCTCGCCATAACATCTGGAAGAAGAGCGCGATGCAAAGATACAACTAGTATCAAAGCTGAAGAGAACGTGTCTGTTCGAAATATGCCGGAACTTAAACTCATCGAGTGTCCTCGCGACGCCTGGCAGGGATTGCCGGGAAGAATTCCCGCCGCCCTCAAGGCGCAGTATCTGCGCGCGCTGATCGGCGCCGGTTTCAAGCACATTGACGCCGTCTCGTTTGTCTCTCCCAGGGCAATTCCACAGATGGCCGACAGCGAAGAGGTGCTGCGGCTACTGGACCCGCCGGATGACGTCGAGATTATCGGCATCGTGGTGAATGAAAAGGGTGCGGAGCGCGCCATCGCGACCGAGGCGGTGCGCACGCTGGGATTTCCATATTCCATTTCCGAGACTTTTCTGAAGAAAAACCAGAACCAGAGCGCGGAGGAGAACGTCGAGCTGCTCGAAAAAATTGCCCAAAAGGCCTTCGACGCCGGGCTGGGTATTGTGGTCTATATTTCGATGGCGTTCGGCAACCCTTACGGCGATCCGTGGAGCGTGGACGAAGTTGTCGAAGCCGTGAGCCTGATAGCAGACATGGATATCCACTGCATCTCGCTGGCCGATACCGTCGGGCTCGCCACGCCGCAGCAAACCGCCGAGCTGCTGGGCACGGTGATCAGCAAGTTCGATTACCTCGAAATCGGCGCGCATCTGCACAGCCGGCGCGATCAGGCCGTTGCCAGGGTGCTGGCCGCTTACGAGGCCGGGGTCCGCCGCTTTGACTCAGCTCTCGGCGGCCTTGGCGGATGTCCGTTTGCACAGGACGGGTTGGTTGGCAATCTCCCGACGGAACTCGTGCTGGAAGCACTGGCTCAGCGCACGGACGGCTCGCCCATCCGCAAGCCGCTCGAGTCGGTGATGGCGATGAATGCCGACATCGCAGCCCGTTTTTCGGGCCGATAGCACTCTTCAGGCAGATGCAGATAGTTAGAGACTGTTTATCAGGTGAGTCCCTCAGGAGCTAAGGTAATGGCTGCGGCCAGAGTTTCCGGTTTGCCTCTGCGGCGTCTCCGGGTAAACTGGCTCGGTTGAGAAAATCTTCGCAAATTACGCTGGGATTGGTAGCGTCGCTCGCCATGGCTTTTACCTCTGGCTGCCGGCGAACGCAGGCACAGAACTGCGTCGGCGCGGACAACCGCATTGTTAGCGACCAATTCTGCGACCAAGCCGACCAGCAGCGCAGGAACAACCCCAACAGCTTCTATCCCTACCGCTGGCTCTTTGGTGGCAGCAGCGGCGGCAACCTTGGAGATAACGTATATGGTGGCTCTGCTTCGCCTTTACCGGGAGCCACCGCGATTCGGAGCAACGGTGTGACGAGCGGCGGTTTTGGAAGCGTCCTGGGAGGTTTCGGGCACGCATCGGGAGCGGGCGAGTGAAACGAATCACCATCACGCCACGTTCAGACTGGCGGCAGAAAGTGGAGTCGGTCGGGCTCGTGTATCACTCGGCGGGCGGCGCCGGAGGAGACCTCAACCCGTACTGGGATGAGTCGGCTTATTATGAGTTCACTTCCGCCGAGGTCGACCGGCTGGAGGCAGCCACCGCGCAATTGCAGGCCATGTGCCTGGAAGCCGGGCAGTCCATCATCGATCACGCGCGCTTCGCCGATCTGAAGATTCCGCCCAACGCAGTCGATGCCATCAAGAAGACCTGGAACGAAGAACCGCCGGCGCTCTACGGACGCTTCGATCTGGCCTATGATGGCCGCCAGATCAAGCTGCTTGAGTACAATGCCGACACCCCGACGGCGCTGCTGGAAGCGGCCGTCGTGCAGTGGTTCTGGCTGCAAGAGTTGTTTCCCGAGGCCGACCAATGGAATTCGATTCATGAGAAATTGATCGCCAAGTGGAAGGACCTGAAAGATTACGTTTACGATCCCGTTTACTTTGGTCACGTCGACACCTGGGAAGATGACTTCACCGTCGCCTATTTGCGCGATACGGCGGAGCAAGCGGGGCTGAAAACCGTTGACATCCTGATGCCGGACATTGGTTTCGACAGCAAGACATTCACCTTTGTGGCCGCGGATGAGAAGCCCATCAAGACACTTTTCAAACTTTATCCCTGGGAAATCCTGCTACGGGAAGAGTTCGGCCCCATGGCGCTGGACTTCATGCACAAGACGCAGTGGATCGAGCCGATCTGGAAAATGATGTTCTCCAACAAAGGCTTGCTGGCGATCCTTTGGGAGAAATATCCCGACCACGAATTGCTGCTGCCCGCCTATCTCGATGGACCGCGCGGCATGAGCGACTTCGTTCGCAAGCCGCTGCTCTCGCGCGAAGGCGCAAACATCCAAGTGGTGCATGGAGACGAAAAGACGCAGACCTACGGACCTTATGGCAGTGAGGGGTTCGTCTACCAGGCGATGGCGCCAATCGCGGATTTCAACGGCAAGCGTCCCGTGCTGGGCAGTTGGATGATCGATCAGGACCCGGCCGGCATGGGTATTCGCGAAGCTGACGGACTGATCACCGATAATCTCAGCCGGTTTGTGCCTCACCTGTTCCGCTAAGCCGGATTCCGCAGGTATGCTGCTGGCGGCTCGGCAAGCAGGTGCATTTTGGGAACGCCGGTTCGTGTAGCACGTGGCTTTCCAACAAAATCGACGGAAGCCCTTGTGCTCCTTTCGCGTCTTTCGTAGCATCAAACCGACAAGAAGCCGGCCTGCAAAGTTAAGTGATGGGTGGTATCTACTGCTGAACCGTAATTCTTGTGAAAGGGAGCCTTACTCGAATATGGTCTAGTGTGCCAGTCCCCAGGCGGATAGGCCTAAAGGACCACGGTGGGCACCCACGTCTTGAGACGGGTTCACAGGCACTCCACCCACACGGCCAAGCGGGTCGGCTTTGTATTTCCCCTCGGTGAAAATTCAAATTTCCGGACACCTGTTCGCCCGGGCCGCATCTCGTCCTTAAGAAATTATGTAAGGTTGACACCCTCAAGTTTTCAGCAACATCGATGCGCCATAACCCTCGCCGTGTCTCTGAAGCGAGTCGACCCCCTCAGAGTGCGGGCATCCTGGAGCTCGCGAAACTGGTCTAAAATGAATATGGGGCGACCCCCCAGGAACAATAATTGTGTATCCCCGCCTTTTTGATATTCACGGATTTAGTCTGCCGACTTACGGTCTGATGGTTTCCATCGGAGTCATCGCCGGTTTGTTTGTAGTTTTCAAAGTTGCCCGTCAGCAGGGATTGAATCCCGATCAGATGTGGAATCTGGGTGCGCTGGTCATTTTGGCCGGCATTCTCGGCGCCAAGGTCATGCTGGTTGTGAACGACTGGAGCTATTACTCGCGCAACCCGCGCGAAATCTTCAGCCTCAGCGTGCTCCAATCCGGCGGAGTCTTCTCTGGAGGTTTGGTCGCAGCCATCCTGGTCGCCGCTTGGTACGTGCGCAAGAATCGGCTGCCTTTCCTGCGCACCTGCGACACCTTTGCTCCTGGCCTCGCCATCGGCCACGCCTTCGGGCGCGTCGGCTGCTTTGCCGCGGGCTGCTGCTATGGCCGGCCAACAAGTGAGCCTTGGGGAGTCACGTTCACTAACCCAATGGCCCATCAGTGGGTGGGAACGCCGTTGGGAGTGAGGCTGCACCCGACGGAACTTTACGAGATGGTTGTCGAGATCATCAATTTCCTGGTGCTCTACTGGCTGGTGCGTCACAAGAAGTTCGAAGGCCAAGTGATCGGCCTGTACCTGGTTCTTTACGGCGTCGCCCGGTTCTTCATCGAGTTTTTCCGCGGCGATCCGGGAAGAGGCGAAGTCTTTGGCGGTTTCATGAGTGGAACCCAACTGATTGCCTTGCTGATGGTTGTGGCCGGCGGCGTGCTCTGGATAGTGCGTTTCTCTCTGCAACCCCCGCCACAGGAGAAGCGGTCCTCGAGCAAGGGCTCTACCCGCCCGGCGATTGCCACTGCCAACCGCTAGACGGCAGGCCGCGAATACCTGAGTCGTCTCGAAAGGTACCTCCGGCCTGAATTTTCTATTTGCGCGCGCCGAGCCGCTTCATTAAGTTTTCTGCAATGAAAGACTCCAAACGTAGGCGGAAGTCCGTCCAAGCCGATGTTGGCGCCCCACAACCGGCAACCGCCGAACAGACGCTTGCGCCGCATGATCCCCTGGTGCGGATTGACGTCCTTCCCGAACAGGCCGGAGTGCGGCTCGACCAATTTCTGGTGTCGTGCCTGCCCGAGGTGAGCCGCGTACGCGTGCAACAGTTGCTGGAACAGCAAAAAGTTCTGCTGAACGGCAGCTCAGCCAAGCCTTCATTCAGGCTCAAGGGCGGCGAGTGCGTCGAAATTGTTGGGCAGGTGCAGCCAGCGCCGTTGCGGGCCGTTGCTGAAGATATCCCCCTCGATGTCATTTACGAGGACCGGGACGTGGCCGTCATCAACAAGCCGGCAGGTATGCTGGTGCACGCCGGAGCGGGCACGGGAGACGATCCGCGCAACCGGGGAACGCTGGTCAATGCGCTGCTGCACCGCTTCGCTGCGCTTTCGGAGGCGGGCGGCGAGCTGCGTCCAGGGATTGTCCACCGGCTCGACAAGGACACCAGCGGCTTACTCGTCGTGGCCAAGAACGACTTCGCCCACCGCAAACTGGGCGAACAATTCTCGGACCGCAAGATCAGCAAGCGCTATCTCGGACTGGTGCATGGCTGGCCGAAGGCGGAGGCGGGAACGATTTCGGCGGCGATCGGGCGCGACCGCATGCACCGCACGCGCATGACGACCCGCGGTACGCAAGCACGCCAAGCCGTGTCGCACTACAAGGTGATAGAGCGCATCACCTCGCCCTACGGCCGCTTTGCGCTGCTGGAAGTGAAGATTGAAACCGGGCGCACGCACCAGATACGCGTTCACCTTTCTTCAATTGGCCATCCGGTCGTCGGCGACACGCTTTACGGTGCGCCGCAGGTGCTTTCGCCCCATAGCTTGACGCGAGAGTTGGCGGGA
>JBEKQP010000148.1:0-11256 GCA_049519595.1 Candidatus Korobacteraceae bacterium
GGGGAACGACCTGGTTCCCTCAGGGGCTAAAGCCCGCTTGATTTCTGGCTTTGGACGGCATGGCTAAAGCCATGCCCCTTCAAAAGTGGGGTTCAATAATCCTCTTGGGGGAACGACCTGGTTCCCTCAGGGGCTAAAGCTCGCGTGATTTCTGGCTCTGGATGGCATGGCTAAACAGGCTGCGGAAAGACACGCAGGAGTGTCATTCTGAAGTCGCGCCGGTTTTGTGTGACTGAAGGAGCCGCTTTATCTCCAGCACACGCAAGCAGCAGATCCTTCGCTCCTCCACCCCAACAAGCCAACAGAGGGCTTGTCAGGGACCCCGGCTGCGCTCAGGATGACACCTCGGAGAGTATTTTTTCCGCAGCCTGTAAAGCATGCCCCTTCAAAGAACTATTTTTGAAGCAAGCTCTGGGACGGAGCGAGGCCAAAAGCCGCGCTTGCTGTAAGTTCTGGAACGGAGCAAGTGCCAAAAGCGATGCTTGCCTGGGGTCCCGAATGCCGGGCGGCTTTTCGGGATATACTTTCCGCTGAGCGGGTCTAGAGGCAAAGATGAAGAGTTCCAGCGAAGAGGAAAGCCAATCAAAAGTTCCACAAGGCAGCCCGGAGGAATCGGCGCGCAAGCGGCGCCGTGTGCACTGGGTTTTTCCGTTGGGGCTCGGGCTGGCGGGATTGGCCTCGGCCGCCGCATTCGTCATGCGCGGCTGTTGGCATCGCAACATGAGCTGGCCGGCCAGAGCGGAAGACGAACACGGCCATTATTCCTACCAGGTTTGCAATGACTGCGGCATCATGCGGCTGTTCGACGAGCGTACCTTCCGCGGCATAGGGCCCTACGGATACGATCTGCACGCCCTGATCGCCGGTGAGCGGCTGCTGCGGTTTCAACGCATGCAGCGGGCAGAGCAGCAAAGATCGAGGCTCGGTGACAAGTCGAAGAGTGCGGACGGGAGCGCTACTGGCACCACTAATGCCGGGCGCAAAGCGGATTCGAGTCTGGGGTAGCGGGCATTAGAGCAGGTCGTAGACCGGGGAGGCGGACGATTCAGCCCTCGGACTGGATCGCCGACGCAAAGATATGAGAATGCTGGCTCACTGGATCATCAGCGCATTACTACTGCTGGTTGTGTCGCATGTTGTTCCGGGATTTATCGTTAGAGGCTTTGTTCCCGCGCTGGTGGCGGCGCTCGTCATAGGGGTGGTAAACGCCACGCTGGGCATGATTTTGAAGATCCTCACCTTTCCGCTCACGATTCTCACGTTCGGCGTGTTTCTGCTGGTCATCAACGCCCTGATGCTGCTATTTACGTCGCACTTTGTGAGCGGATTCAGCGTGCAGGGATTCAGGCCGGCGTTCTGGGGAGCGGTTTTGCTCGCCGTTTTGCAACTGCTGCTGCGCTGGCTGACTCCGGGACGGGCTGTATAGCGCGTTTTCGTCATGAGATTCCGCGAACGGTCTGCGTCCGCACTGATCACTTCTCCAAGGCGCGCAGGCGGCGAACAGTTTCCGCCAGATCGCCTTGCTGAAACAGACGGATTGCGGCCACTCCGGCGGCTCCCGCCGCAAGGCACGAAGCAGCGTTGGAAAGGTTCACGCCACCCAAGGCCAATATCGCCACGCCAACATTGCGCTTGGCCTCGCTGATAGCTTCGCAGCCAATGCCGGGCAGCCTTGAATCATCGCCAGACGCTGGCTGTGCCGAAGACACTGCCTGCGGAGCCAGGATCTTTTCAAAGATCGGAGCCAACACCACAAAATCGGCTCCGTGCCCGGCCGCGAGCCGCACTTCGGACACTGCATGGCAAGAGACACCAACAAGAAAGTTTCGAGCCTGGAAGCGATCGGCAATCGTGCGCGCCTGGCTGGTAGACAGGTCGTTAGAGGCGAGATGCACGCCGCCGGCACCGACAGCCAGGGCAATATCAAGCCGCGAGTTGATCAACAGCCGCGTGCGGTTGACGTGAGGCTCCAGTCTTCGCAGTGCTTCTTCGGCCAGTTGCGCCAGCGCGCGGGCGGCGAAATCTTTTTCGCGTAACTGGATCCAATCAACGCCGGCCTCGGCGGCCTCGGCGATGCGGTCGAGAAGCCGGGCCCGGCGCTCGACACTGTCGCCGGGAAACTGGTTGCGGTCGGTAATGTAGTAGAGCAGCACAAAAGAAGTTTCAAGTTTTCGGTAGGAAGTTGCAAGTGACCGACTTCATTCAAGCGATGAGACCTCGCGGAATGCAGCGCTAACGAATCAGTCCGAAGGTCATCATCAGGGACAGGAATCCAATCAAAATCAGCAAGAAACCAAAGGCTCGCTGCATGATAGAAGTTTTGGGTTTACCGGTGCGGTCGGGCCGTACTCTTTCGCCGGGGCTGGTTAACTCCAGGGCGCGGCCTAAACGGTCCTGCATTCGCCGCAGCGTCCCTGGGTAAAAGCACTGCAAGAACCCCAGGAAGATGAGCAGGAAAATAAGAGTCAGCCAGATGGTCATGACGACGAAGTGCATGGCCGGGATTTTAGCACGCCCTGAACAGCAGGATTCGACATGAGCCTATGCAGGAGGCAGCGTGCGAAGTTGTCTTTGGACTAACGTCGCCCGACGGAGCTATCCCAGGTTAGCGGCGTGGATGCGGGGCGCCCAACCTCGTCCGGGCACCGCTTGAACTGTAAGACCGGCATCCAAGTACGAATGAGCCTCGGCACCCAGGTAATTTGGCTCTTTGTGCTGGCCATTCCCGTCGCCTGCATCGCATGGACGGTGACGCACGAAGAGGTTTTCCGCGAGCCCCGCGACTACTGCAAGCGGCGCAGCCAGGAGGCCGGGACGATTGCGCACCGCAAGTTCTACTATCTGTTTACCTGCGAGGTCACTGGGTCACGCTGTTCTTCCTGATGGTGACGCGCTATAAGCTGCTGTTAGACGATTGGCGAGGATACCTGATCGCATTTTTTGCGTTGCCGTTCATCGCCAACTTTTACATGGGGCTATACGCGCAGACCAAGCTGGAAGCGAAGAAAGACCGCTTCGGAGCGACGATTGTCGAGCATGTGGCGGAGATCAAGGCCCTGGAAAAAGAGAAGAAGATCCAAGAAGCAAACGAATGGCGAGAGCCCGCAGCCTGAGCTCCGCGCTTCACACTGCAACGTAAGCCCGGTTATTTTACCGGACACACCCTCCGCGAACCCGGTCTAGCAAATTCCATCGAAGGTTCAGGTGCAGGCGCTGGTTGAAAGTAATGCTTCAACGCCAGTATTCGTCGCTCAAAATACTCATAGCTTATTGCCGAGATAAGAAAAGTGGTAACCAAATTAAATATGAGGAAAACGCCGTACGGCACAAATCCATGGCTCCGCATATAGAGCACGGACACTCCTAGAACCGGCACGTGAAAGATGTATATGCCATAACTGTACTTGCCAAGCGTCTTAAGGGGTCCGGCGCAAAGCAAGCGCTGTAGCGGGGTGCGTTCGCCGTCTGTAACTGCTGCCGAGAGTATCAGCGCACCAAAAGCCAATGCCAGAAGAGTGAAACCGATGGTGCATACAAAGGCGTCAACCTTTTCCGGCATGGCCCGCAGCAGGAACACTGCGACGCCGAAAACGGCCCACAATGTAACAGCAAACCATGGCAAGGAGCGCGCGAGGAAGCTGGATATTCGCTGGCGAAACAACAGGGCGCAAAGGGCGCCAACCAACAAACCGTCCATCCTTGTGATTGTCGCGAGGCGCAGCGCCGGGGTCACTCCGGTCTGATGTAGCCATAGGACTCGCACCCCAAGCGCAAGAAAAAGCCCTCCTGTGATAAGGGTCTTCCGCAGCATGGTCGGACGAACAAACCAAATGCAGAGCGGCCACACGAAATAAAACTGCTCTTCCACTGCAAGGGACCAGAGATGCCCTAAGTAATTTTCGCCCCAGGCCCCTTTCCAGAGACCTACCCAGTTAGTCAAATACACAAAGTACAGCTTGCGGTCTTCGGGAAGCGGCAGTTCTGCCGGATAAGGATGCACGAAGCTGAAACCGACCAGCACGGCGGCCAGAGTGAGATAGTAGAGCGGGAATATCCGTAATACACGACGGACGTAAAAGGACCGGAAGTAGTTAGGCGCGTCGCTGGTATCCAGCAGAATTCCAGTGATCAGGAATCCAGAAAGCGCGAAGAACAAATCCACTCCGGCCCAACCATATGACGCCACCACTTTAGCCGCGGAAATTCCTTCGCTGACATCAGGAAAAGAGCCGGAATAGTGCGCCAGCAGCACCAGTGCGATTGCCAGACCACGTATCCCGTCCAGCGAGTCTATCGTTCTCCCGGAGACGAATCGGGGACTTGCCATGAGCCTCAATCTAAAGGAAAAGCGAGTTTGGCCATGCTTTTCTCATGAAGAACTGCATGATTGCTGGGTTTGCCCGAGTGCTTGGAGACGCGGTGAATTTCCGGCAGAGCGAACTGCGGTTCGGCCACCCAATCATTTGGATTCAGCTGCTCTTGTTTGCGGTTGCATTCTTACGACCCACAGATCTCCGAAAAGGTCCGGAGACCTGGGTTGGTGTATCTCGATTCCAAGAGGATGTCATGGCCACCGTAGGCGAAGCGGAGTGGAGCTTCCCTTTGTTTTTCAGCAATAGAAACGCAAGGTGGCTCGACTTCGCTCGCCGTGACAGCATGATGTATGGGGATACACCTATTGCGGAATCGCTCTAGGGCCGGGTCTTGGCGATTTCCGGGGTGCGCTTGGCGGGAACATTGAGATGATGTGTAGTGAGCGCATCGCGCAGAATTTCGAACCCCTCCTCGGGCGAATCCACGTATTGGAACAACTGCACGTCCTGCGGAGAGATAGTTCCGGCGTCGGCCAGCGCCTCCAGGTTGAGCACTCGGCTCCAGTATTGCTTGCCGTAGATGAGCACGATAATTTTCTTGGCGAGTTTTTCGGTTTGCGCCAGGGTGAGGATTTCAAACAGCTCGTCGAGCGTGCCGAAGCCTCCGGGAAACACGACGAGAGCCTTCGCCAAGTAGGCGAACCACAGCTTACGCATGAAGAAGTAGTGAAACTCGAAGTTCAACTCCGGACTGATGAAGGGATTGGGCATCTGCTCGTAAGGCAGATTGATGTTCAAGCCGATGGTTTCTCCGCCAGCCTCACGCGCACCCAGATTGGCGGCTTCCATAATGCCGGGCCCGCCGCCGGTGGTGACGACGAAGCGATGGCGCTTGGAGGGAATGGTGCGGCTCCACTGGGTGAGCAGGAAGGCCAAGCGGCGCGCGTCTTCGTAATAGCTGGCCATGTCGACGGCGACGCGGGCGCGTTTGACTCTGGCTTGCTCGTCGGGAGAGGCGAGAGCAGCCGAGCCCGGCTTCTCGAGCAAATCGAGAGTACGCTCGGCGGCGGAGAGGCTCTCCTCGGCTTTGACCCGGCTGTGGAAACGGGCTGAGCCGAAGAAGACAACGGTGTCCTGAATGTTGTGCCGACGAAAGCGCGCCAATGGCTCGGCGTATTCGGACACAATTCGTAGAGGGCGGCCATCCGGGCCTTCGAGAAACTTTTTATTCTCATAAGCGAGCGGAGCCCGGTTACTCTTCAGATCATTGAGTTTGTCCATAGCTATTTGCTTCTCCCTCTCTGCTCCTCACTCAACCCGCGCCGTAGTTGTTCCTATTGCTGAAAACAGCTGAAAACAAAGGGTAGCTCTACTCCGCGCACTAATAGCCGTTTGCTATCGAAGTTGTTAATCCCAGGTACGGCTGCTCCTGGCCATGGGCGCTCGACGCTTCCACCCCAGACGCGTGCCAGGGACCCCGGCGTTCCGGTCGCCATGACAATTTCTTGGGAATTCGGATACGCCACCATGGGAGCCGGGCTAAAGTTAGGCGCGTCTTCAAAGAACGATTAAAACGATAAATGAAGCGGGCCTCACTTGGTGCTGACCGGATCCTTGTAGTGTACGGCTCGCCACACTCCCGCCCATATGTCGAGCAGGCCAATTCCGGTCACTCCCCCGCGAATGAAGTCTATGCTCAGGAACTCACGGATGTGGGGATAATTCAAGATCAGACCATTGTCGCTCCAGGCGCGCGTCCAGGGCACAATGACAAGGATCATGCCAAGCTCAATCCAGATCATCACCTCGATGACCAGAAAAATGCGAGTTGCCCAGCGGTGAGCTCCGTAATGAGGCGCACTTGCAACGGGAGTCTGCAACAGACTGGCCTCGGATTCTTCCGCGGTGATGCTTCGGTCAAAGTTTAACGGTTCATTGTCCACAGTATGCTTGGATGAGGATTCGGGTGCACGGAGAATCGAAGAAAGTGGAACCTGGGGATTTTCCGGATTCTTGTCTTCAGGCAAACCGACGGGTTGACCGGAGCCGGGGGGGCAGGAGGGTTCCATATACCGCATTCTACGATTTCAGACCCCGGATGCGCTCGGCGACGTCGCGATGGTCGATGTTAGAAGCGTACACCTCGAGAAAACATTTCAATGCTTCTGGTTTCTGGCCGGCTGCTTCATAGGCCTGCCCCAGCTCATAATAAATAGCGGTTTTACCCTCCTCGTCGGGAGCCTCCAGCAAGGCCCGCTGATACCACTTGAACGAGGCTTCGGGAACTCCCTTCGAAACCAGGCAGTGCGCGAGCCATGTATAGGCCTGAATGGCCTGGGAGAATGGCTGTCCCTGGTCAATGGCCTGACACACCTTTTGGAACTCCCCGATGGCTTCCTCGACCAATCCCATCTCTTTGAAGGCCAGCCCGAGATTGTAGTGGGTCTCCGGATCCTGTTCAGTGGCCGTCCCCGCTTCCATTTCCTGCTTAAATTCCTCGAACACGTCTGAGAGCAGCGGATTCACGTTGTCGGCCGGCGGAGAAGCCGGCTCTGCCCCGGAGGTCGCAGCCATGGCGGATGGAGGTGGCACCTGGACAGCAGCATCAGCCTCCACTTTGGGAGCGGCTGGTCTTGGAATGGCCGGCTCAGGGTCCGCAGTCGGCGATGAAGGAGGGGTCAGAGCAGAAGGAGGTGCCAGGGCGAAATCACTTCCGAGTGACTTTTCCAACTGGCTGACGAACTCGTCAAGATTGGACTGAATCGCCGTCGTGCCGGTTGCGGGGGGCGGGTTGCTATCCGCGCGCTCCATTACTGGGGGCGCGACGGTTGGCGGTTCGATTTCGATTTCTTCTATCGGGGCAGCGGGGGCATCCTTCGGAGTCGTGGCATCGCGCTTAGCGGTAAGCTGTTGGCGAAGGGCAGGCAGTTCGGGGTTGCGGGGATCGACATCCGAGAGATGATGAATGGCGAATTCAGCTTCGCGCAACAGCGACTCTGTGAGATAAAACCGAATCTCCTCGACAATCTCCCCGGCTTGATCCGGCCCAATACTTGCGGCCGCCGAGACCTGTTGGGCTGAGACCTGCTCCCACTCGTCGGAAAGATCGATTTCCTCCGCACGGCCGGCAAACGCCTGCCCCGTTGATTCAGCGGGAGGCGGAGGTGAAACTTGGGCTGAGGCGTGCTCTTGAACAACAGGAGGCGGACTGGGTTGCCGCGAGGCCTCTGCAACCTGGATATGCGCTATTGCGGCATCGGCTTGGGCGCGATATTGGGACGCCATCTCAGCGTATTCGGCCGCCTGTTCCTGCTTGCCGGAGACGGAGAGAACCTGATTTACCTTCTCGCAACACTGGGCGGCTTCGGCGAAGCGCTGGTCCTGCGCGTAGAGCGAAGCAAGATGCTGGTTCAAGCGCAAGTCGAAAGGAGCGCCGGCCAGCACCGTTTCCAGGGATTCAATGGCCTTTCCCGTTGATTTATTGTAGTGCTCAATCAGCTCGGACTCGGCGAGCGCGGTTCGAATTTCCTCTTCCAACTCTTCGGGGTACGGAAGATCAGTGAGAGTGGATGCTTGTGGGGGGATCAACAGGTCTTCGTCGCCGGCTGCCGCGGGCACTTCCAGCTTTACCAGGATCTGCTGATAGTTGCGCTGATGGTTTTCATCCTGGGGCTCCAATCGTATCAACTGCTGATATGCGTTGCGGGCGCGCTCCAGGTCGCCCTTCTGAACCGATGTGTGCGCGACCAATTCCAGGATCTCGGCGCTGTGAGTGGTGTCGCCTCCGCTCTCCAGGAGTTTCTTTAGGCTTTCCAGTGCATCAGGATTTTCGCGCAAGGGGGCGATCCAACCCTGGAGCTTTTCAACAACGTTGTTGGTGAGCAACGGGTTGGGAAATTCCGTAAGAAGCTGAATCGCCTCGGCTATGCGGCGACCGGAGATTAGGTAGTCGCAGCAGGAGGCGAGGGACTCGGGTTGAGAGAAGTCAACCAGCAGCTTCTTTGCGACTGGTACGGCTTTTTCGACAGAGCCTGACTGCAGGTAAACCTTGAAGAGGAGCTGCAGGCCAGATTCGGTTGTCCGCAGTGCGGGAAGGCTTTCAAGGAGTTCCGCGGCTTGTGCCGGATTGCCGCGTTGGAGTGCTGCCCGGCCTTTGAGCTCCACAACCTTAGGATCATTCGGAAGTATGCTGGCCAGCCGGCTCAGAGCCTGATCGACGCCTTCCATGACGCCCCGGCGGAGAGAGCTGTCCGCCAGCCGGAGCAGCAGATCGGAAGCCTTCGTGTTGTGCGAAAGGCGAATGTAGAGATCGGCGAGTTTGGTTTGTAAAGAGAGATTCTCAGGGTCAAATTCAAGAATTTTTTCGTAGAGCTGGGCCGCCCGGTCCAAGTTCCCGGAGCGCACCGAGGAATCGGCGACTTGCATGTATTGCGCACGCGCATCGTTGTGGAGCCCCTGCTGCCGGTAGAGTTCCCCAAGCTTCAAAACGTAATCGAAGTTTTCAGGGTTCAGCTTTGACAGCTTCTTGTAAACCGCAATGGCTTTCACCGTGAAGCCAGTGCCGGCATAATTCTCGGCAACTTCCCGGAAGCACTCGGTTGCCTCTTCTACTTGGTTGACCCGGGCATAAAGGTCGCCCACGGTGTTCACGACAGTGATATCCCGCGCGTCGTGTTTGAGTATCTTCTGATACTCGGAAATGGCATTACTAAGCTTGCCTTGCTGAATGTAGCGCTCGGCAGAAGCCAGAACCTTCGTCTTGTTAAATCCGAAGCCTAACATTTGTTTCACTCGCACCGTGTCCTTGGCGCGGCACACTGGGCAGGACAGCAGAGCCGCGCTAACAGTATCACAGCCAAGGGCGCCGTCACGCCAGAGAAAGCCGTTAACTGGTTAGTGCCAATAGGTCATGTTACGCACCACAGGACGGACTCTTACCGCCCTATGAACCAACAATCTTAACCGACTGGAAAGCACGACTGCGTTTTTCGCTACGTACTTTCCTTGATTCGCCGGGTACGCATCTCCCGCTCGATTTCCTGCCGCTCGCCTGCCGAGAGTAGTTTTTCGAGGGCGGGAAAGATCACGTCTTCTTCCATCGCCAGATGGGCCGCCAAATGCAGTCGCAGACGATTGGTGAGTCCCTTCAGCTCAGGCGCGAGTTCGATCAATTCAACCGGCTGTGACTGCACTGCCTGCCAGAGCGGAATGATCGATTGCAGAAGCTCGTCGATGGCGCGATGCTGGCTCACCATGGTCTCAAGCGATTTGGCGATGATGTCGCCGGCGGGAACAGCATTATGGAGGCGAGTGAAAATCGAGTTGTTTTCGTCGGCCTCGTGCAGCGGGAGCGCGATCGTGAAATAACGCACAATCGCCTCGGCAGCGGCGCAGATCTCGTCCGCGGGTGCCGTGGGATTGTCGGCCAAACGCACGGCCATGCCGGTGAAGTGGCGGATGCGCTTGTGGCAGTCCAGTAACATAGCGGCCGGGCCTTCAAGGGCAGCCGCTTCGGAGGTGCGAATCTCATTCAACATTGGTTCCATTATCGTTCTTGACAGGGCAGTTTTCCAACTCCGGCGGCCTTCAACCCGCTGCAACTGCGGTTCGGGTTCACAAGCGCCCCCGAATTGGCTACCCTTAAGGATGTGGAGAGCGATAGCGAAGTTCAAACCCGATGGATTGGGGCGGACAGCATTCTCTACGCTACGGCGCATCGGCCGTGGCCGCTGCCGGAGCGGCAGTGGGCGATGACGCACACCTGGCACGATCTTCTGTTCGCGCACTTTCGGGTGGAACCCGCAACTCTACGCCGGCTTGTCCCGGACGTGCTCGCGCTCGACGTTTACCGCGATCAGGCGTGGTTATCGATTACCCCGTTCTGGATTGGCTCGATGCGTCCGCCGGGGATTCCCCCGATCCCAAAGCTGTCACGCTTTTACGAACTGAACGTTCGCACCTATGTCACTTACCGCAACAAGCCGGGCGTGTACTTCTTCAGTCTGGACGCGTCCAATCTTTCGGCGGTTTGGGGCGCCCGCATGTTCTATCGGCTACCGTACTGGCATGCCCAGATGCATTCGGAAGGGAAGCAGGAAATCCGCTACGAAGCGCGACGGTTGCATGGACCCAAGGCCGCCGGTGGCATGCCGCAGTTCCGCGCTGTCTACATGCCGGTTTCGGCACCGCGTGCGGCGCGCCGGGGCAGCCTGGAAGAGTTCCTCGCCGAGCGCTACTGTCTTTATACCTGGAACCGCAACAAGCTCTATCGCGCCGAAATCCATCACCTGCAATGGCCATTGCAGGAGGCCGAAGTTCAAGTCGAACTCAACACGATGGCCGAGCCCCTGGGGCTGCGGTTGCCGCTTCGTCCTGATCTGGCGCACTTCTCACGCCTGCTGAAGGTGCTGGTGTGGGCGCCGGAGAGACTGAAGTGAGTGGGGAAGAGCGCAGGGTACGTCCGCAATTCGCGCACGTTAGCCAAAGGCAGGCGAACGTGGGGCGCCAGCCGTCGAATAAGTGGCCCGTCTGTTGTGACGCATTGCTGCCCTAGGTTTGCCCGGGGCCGGACAGGTGTCCTGTGCCCAGCAGAACCTGGAACAGCGTCAGCCAGCGGCGCACGTTGCTGGTCAGCAGGAAATTTTCCTTAACGTGTTCGTGGCCGTTACGTCCCAAGCAGGCGGCGAACTCCGGATGGGTGAGCAAGTAGCGCATCTGATAGGCTGTGCCTTCCACCGAGTGCACCAACACTCCCGTCAGTTTATGAACGATCTGCGTCGGAATACCGCCGACGGCGCTGGCGATCACCGGTTTATTCTTCCACAGGGCTTCGGCTACGGTGAGTCCGAATCCCTCCTTGATCGATTTCTGCACCACGATGGTTGAAACGCGCTGCAAGGCGTTGATTTCCAGCGCCGACCACGGTGGCAGATTGAGGATGATG